>JBHIEO010000013.1:0-16931 GCA_046760665.1 Bathyarchaeia archaeon | reverse complement strand
CCAGCCGTAGTAGGGGGCGGCGATGGGTTGGTCGATTCGGGTGGCGAAGCCGCCGATGATTTCGGTTATGATGTAGTCTTTGTCGGTGAGGAAGGCGATGGCTTGTCTGAAGTCGCGGTAATGCGTCGGCGAAGGAACACCCGGATAAGCCCTGATAGTGTGGTTGTTGTTGAGGTCAAACTCGTACATGCCAGAGTCTTCAACACCACCAACAACGATGTTAGGGTTGGCCATTGCATTCGCGACCAAGTCTGCCGTAATTTCGTAGCCAACCAAGTCGATTTGTCCGACCTGTAACGCTGCATATGCACTCTCCACATCTGAGAAGTAACGAATAATAAGAGTGTCACTCCTCGGACCCTTTTGAGCCTTCACTGAGGGAAGGGGCAAGGCTAACATCATCAGTAGAACTGTAGCAAATAGAATAGCCGCAGAAGCTCTTCTAAGTTTCATATTTTTCTTGTTCTCCTTTCTTTTTCAGCAATATCCACATAACCTACTTCCTAATAAAAAGGTTTCTGGAACATTTCTCTATGAAAAACTATGGAAAAATATTCGCGCATAATGGTGTGCAATAGATGTGATTGAAGTGTCTATTTTCTCGATTTAACTGTTGCTGCTAAAAGCTGAATTTGGATTATTCTTTAAAAAAATAAGAAAACATATTTACTAGTCCATTTATCATATTGTCTTCTAAACGTGAAAGTACTTTGGAGGAAAAATCATGTTAGGCTACGCAGGACGAATACTACGCGTTGATCTTTCAACAGGAAAGATTGAAACAGAACCGCTGAAAGAAGAGCTAGCTAGAAAATACATTGGTGGCATTGGTCTCGGCATGCGCCTTTATCTTGACAACTCTAAAGCAGGTGTTGATCCTTTCTCGCCCGAAAACCCTCTAATAGTGACTACTGGTCCGCTCAGCGGAACTATGATACCTACCGGTGGCAACGGGCATGCCTTTGTGTCGAAGTCGCCGCAAACTTTCGGAATTGGGGAAGCAAAGTCCCATGGATTTTTTGGCACAGAAATGAAACGTGCAGGCTACGATGCCTTCATCTTAACGGGTAAGGCAGAAAAGCCAGTTTACTTGTGGATTGACGACGATACGGTGCAGATAATGGACGCAACACATTTGTGGGGCAAATCTCCAGCAGAGACAGAAGACACCATCCGAGAAGAATTGGGCGATTACTACATTCGCGTGGCAGCAATAGGCCCTGCAGGCGAAAACCTAGTTAACGTGGCATGTATCCTCAATGACAAAACAAGAGCGGCAGGAAGAACAGGCTTAGGAGCTGTCATGGGCTCCAAAAACTTGAAGGCCATCGCCATTCGCGGAACTAGAGACGTTAAAGTTGCCAAACTCGATGAGCTGAAGGAGTTCATAAAAGTAATTCATGAAAGAATGAAAGGGCCTGCCACAAGAAAATACAGAACTTTAGGCACACCTGAAAACGTCCTCGTTCTCAACTCTCTTGGAGCATTACCTGTCAACAACTTTACTCGCGCAACTTTCGACAAAGCAGAGCAGGTCAGCGGAGAATACTTGAATGAAAGATACGTCGCCAAAATCATCGGATGCAACTCATGCGCCATGCGATGTGAACACACCGTTGTCGTGCCCGAAGGACCATACAAAGGCACCATGACAAGGATGGAATACGAGTCGCTGTGGGCTCTTGGACCCAACTGCGGTGTTGGACGCTTAGACGCCATAGCCAAAGCCATGGCCTTGTGCAACGAGTACGGCATGGACAGCATCTCAGCTGGCGGCATAGTAGGCTTCGCCATGGACCTCTACGAACATGGCATTTTGACGAAAAAAGACACAGACGGGTTAGAACTACGCTTCGGCGACCACGAAGCATTGCTTGAGATGTTGAAGAAGATAGCATACCGCGAAGGTATCGGCGACGTGCTTGCAGAAGGCGTCAAACGGGCAGCAGAGAAAATCGGAAAAGGCGCGGAGAAGTATGCAGTGCACATTAAAGGTGTCGAGATGACGGGCTATGACATTCGCGGTATGAAAACCGCTGTGTTAGGCTATGCTGTGAGTTTCCGTGGAGCGGACCACAATAGACACGGCGCTTATAGTCCAGACGTAAAGGGCAAGGTGGACCGCTTTAAAGCCGAGAAGGGACGAGGCAAATTGGTGAGAACCACCGAAGACTTGTACACTATAATTGACTCCTTAATAGTCTGCAAGTTCTCAAGAGGCACATACTATGAGGGATTCAAAGACTTGGCAAAATACTACACGCTTGTTACAGGCATGGAAATGACGCCAGAGGAACTTCAACTTGCTGGTGAAAGAATCAACAACCTCGGCAGAATCATTAACGTACGGGAAGGAATGTCAAGAAAAGACGACACTATGCCTTGGAAAATAATGAACGTTCCCATTCCAGACGAAGGACCGGCAAAAGGAAGCCACGTGACTCAAGCGGAACTAGACTTGCTTCTCGACGACTACTATGAGATACGTGGATGGACCAAAGACGGCATACCTACAGTTGCAAAACTGAAGGACATCGGCATGGAGGAATATATCAGCATTGTCAAAGGCGCACAAAGAATGCCTGAAAAGAAACCAGTGAAGGAGGAAATAAAAGTTGGCAGTAGCTAGAAAGAGAAAGTTTGTATCCGCAGACCCAGACAAATGCGTAGGCTGTGCAGTATGCGAATATGCATGCTCAATGACAAAAGAAAAAGCCTTTAACCCCCTAAAATCGCGGATACGAGTTGTACGCTTAAACCCCCTCGTCAATCTTTCTGTTACCTGCAGACTTTGCGAAAGCCCCGCATGCGTTGCAGCTTGCCCAAGAGACGCGCTGACGCAGGAAGAAGAAACAGGGATAATCATGGTTGACGAAGAAAAATGCAACGGATGTGGCTGGTGCATCGAAGCTTGCGACTACGGCGCCGTAACACTTCATCCAGAAAAGAAAGTAGTGTACATATGTGATTTGTGCAAGGATCTAGAGAAACCTCAATGTGTCGTTTGGTGCCCCGAAGAAGCAATAGACCTTGAAACAACGGAGACACTTTCGCAGAAAGCGAGAATTACCGCTGTGAAAAAGCTGTTCCAAGAGGCAATGCGAGCGGAAGCAGCTACCTAAAACCTCTTCCTTTTTTTATTGACTACGACGCTATTTCCCTGTCTTATCCTATTTTTATGTGTAAACTTTTAATCCGCGAGACTTCAACGGTTCTATTATCCCAGGGCTGCCTACTATTTTCAATAGCGCATAGCCAATAACTGCTGTAGCTATCAAACTGCTTATAGTAATGCTGGTCATCATAGCCATCCATGCTGGTAAGCTTAGGCCAAAAATGTCTGGAGGTTCAAAGAACCACCAAAGATACCCTCCACCTACAATGATGCCAATTGGGAAAGCGGCAATTATGCATGCTGTTAGCTGGCGTTTTCTGAGTAGCAAAACAAGAGTTGCTGCGGTTAAATTAGCTATTGGTCCAAATATTACATCAACGGGGGCTATGAAGGCGTAGACGTTTGTTAAAACGCAACCTACAGTTACTCCTGCTACAACAGGCCATCCGAGCAACGCCGCGATAACAATTAGACAGTCTGCGATACGCAATTGCACAGGTCCAGAAATTGCTGGATTTCCAACAGTGGCAGCTTGAATCAAGTTGACAACAACATACAAACTGGTAAAAACCACAGTTAAAGTAAGGTCTTTTGCGTCCATTCTCAAATTTCACCTCCACTAATCCGGGGTTTTTATGGCGGAACGGATGGGAGGCACCCACTCACCCGCCAATACGGCCTAATCAACAGATTTGGGTTATAAAAGTAACGCTCAGAAACGCGATAGCACTAATTTATTTTTCTTTTTATTTCGTGAATTTCAAAGGAAGATGGTTGTAGAGCTTCTTTTACGGCTTGCCATCCTGTTTCAGGGTCTATTTCTTCGCTGCATATGAAGATGTCTAAGGCGGCGTATTTGTGTTCTGGCCATGTGTGGATTGATATGTGGGTTTCAGCGAGTATGAGGATTACTGTTGTCCCTGTTGGCGAAAACTTGTGGGATGCGGTTTTAATTATTTTGCTCCCCATCATTTGAGCTGCAGTCCTTAAGACACTGGTTAAAAATTCGGTGTTGTCGAGGTTGCCTTTGCATCCGTAGAGGTCTACTAATAGTTCTCGAATTTGCTTCAGCCCTTTCACTTCCCTTCTTTTTCGAGCTTTTTTCTCATTGTAGAATGTTCTCTTTCGAAGCCAACCTCTTCAAAAAATAAGGCGGCGTCATGGTTAGTGGCAGACACTATAAGGTCTATTCGATAGATACCTTTGTTTAGGAAATGATGATTTGCCGCTTCCATAAGTTTCTTTCCGAATCCTTGGTGGCGGTGCTCAGGTTTTACAATAATGGATTTAATGTATCCGAATTTTTCTTTTGTGTTTCTGTCTTTCTCGGTTTTCAGCCACAGCCAACCGACAATCTCATCGTCTAAAAGTGCGACTTTGAGACCGCCAAAGTCTTCTTTTACTGCTTTTTCCAGCTTCTGTTTATGATACTCCCTATTAAGGATCGGCACGTCTGGAAAAGACTTTTTTGCAATTTCTCTTTCGAATTCTAATACTGCAGGAAAATCAGTCCATTTAAAGTTCCGCAGTATCAATTTTTCAGCTAAAGTTTCTTTCAGTTTTTGCTTCTTTATTAGCTTAAAGCCCTTCGTTTTCCCGCACTTAGGGCAACCATCTGCTTTCAGTTGTTCGATTGTCCTGACTGCTGAGGTTGCTCCCACTTTTACCTGTTTGCCACATCGACATTGGTATATCCGCAGGGTCTCGGTAATTTCACCAGTATAAAGCTTGTCGCTGAAGACCCCTGTAACTATCGGTTTTGTTTTCTCGGTCGTTTCAAGCCTCGCTAGAAAAGTTGTGTTGGCAAACATTTCTGCGCCTTCGTAAATGTTGAATCTCGGAATTTGTTCCATGATTGCAAGTCCCATGGCATTCAAAGTCTTCTGCACCCTTAGCATTCTTTTGGGAGATTTGTGGGCAAAAGCCAAGTATACGCTTAAGCCTTTTCTCTGTCTAAGAGCTGTTATGCCACGTGAAATGAACAGGGTTAAACCCGCAATTGTGTAAGGCGGGTCTGTGAAGGCAACATCGTATTGGTGATGTAGATGTTGAGGAAGCGGCTGTCTAAGATCGTCTTCGATGCAAGTTATGTTGAGTTTTTCTTTCTTAGAAAGGCGTTGAATAGTTTTGAGAAGCCTTGAGTCTACATCGACAACTGTTATTTCTTTTGCGGCTTCAAGTAAGCCAACTGCGATGGACGTAAAGTCGTCATCGCCTAAAAATATGATTTTTCTTCCTTCAACATCTCCTTTTTCTAGCATGAAGAGGGCTCTTAAAAGAGCTGTTTTTGGTGTTCCGTGGGTTTGGTCTAGCCATGGCAAAGGTTTTGGTCGTGTGCTCAAGTGTTTTTTCAGTTTTTCTAATACAAGTGTGAAGTTGTCTGGGATTTGGATGTTTCTGCCTTGGCATGTTGGACATATTATTCTTTGTGAGTAAATGAATCCTAGCTGCTTAGTGAATTTCCTTCCTTTTTCTGTTAAAACAGCTCCTTTGTCTCTAGTTAGGAAGCCCTCATTTTCTAGTTCTCCTCTGACCGCTGCGGTAATTGGCACTGGAAGCTGTGTGAAGTAGGACAGTTCCTTGGTGCTTATTTTTCTGCTTCTGAAGACTTCGCGAAGTATCTTTCTAACAGCTTCTTCGCCTTCCTCTATATCTGTTTTCTCGGAGATAATTTTTAATAAATTAGATTGGTTCTGCTCCCTTTTTGCTTGCATAATGTTTGTCTCAACTTGTGTTTAAATTACATCAAAGAAGTGGAGGGGATATTTAGTCTTTACGTGGGTCCGTTTCCACTCGAGAGAACGGAGGCATGTATGTAGACTAAAATCCAGGTGCTTCTTTGAGTTGTATATGTGTTGTGCACTTGTACAGGAATGTTTATTAGGAATCAGTATCTGAAATAGCAATAGACACTATGAAGTTGGTTGCCTTGAAGGACAGTTTGACTTGCCCTTATTCCAAGTGTGGACGTTCGTTCGACCGGCCAGTGATGGTTACGGATTATTCTAAACTTCCCCGAGAGACGTATTATGCTTGTCCTCATTGTATGCTACGGTTGGAGTTGTTGTTGGAGGGTAAAAAAGGTGATGGGTTTGGACGTGTACATGTGAAAGCTATTGAAGACACCTTGCTGTCCGAGTTAGAAGCTGCCGACTGGAGCAAAAGGTTAGGGGAACCTGTTTCAAGTCCCCAAGCAACCAGACCTTCAAAAACCTGCAAGCATTTTTTGGGGTTTTTACGTAGCCTTCCTGAGGGCATGGGGATACCTGACGAATGTGCAGTCTGCCCCAACATCGTGCAATGTTACATTAAAAAAGAATGAAAACCCTCTTTTCTATTACTGGTGTAGTCAGGTTTCTTAATATCTATAAAAGTTTATAGAGCGCTAGGTGCTCACGGATAAATGACGCAGATAAATTTGAAAGAATCATTAACGATGTTGCTCATATTAAATACAGCATAACTGTTCTAGAAAACCTTACAACAGAGAACGCAAAAGGGAACCTATTTGATGAAACACATACGAAACAATTACTCAAAACTGCGTCAGAAATCTTCAGCCTATTCAGACAAATAATAATTAACAACTTTGGAAAAGAATTCCAGAACTAATTTCCGCAAAGAAGCCCGCGTCATAATTTGGAAAATCGCAAGGCTAAACTTCAGCACAAACAAACATCAAAAGTTAACACCATTAACCACACACATAGAGTACATTAATAGAGAAAAAACAGACTTCATAATGCCTTATCTTTATTAGACACTTTTTCAGAGATACCTAAGTCTCATTTCAGACCTTTAAAACGAACTCAAATATAACGAGGTTGGGTTTGGTTCCTCAAAAGAACTTGGGGCTGTCGGCTAGCTTGGTCTAGGCTATGAGACTTGGGCTCTCGTGACCCCGGTTCAAATCCGGGCAGCCCCATTACCTATCATTAAAAGTTGTCTAATACGAAAGATGTTGACGTCACTCACCAACCAATTTATATGAAACCCATGATACAAGAGTAGTTCAAATTCATAGGATGAGAAATATGGATTTAACAACTCTAACAATGTTAGCAGATTATGTCCCTTACATTTTGATCCTTGGAGGCGTTTCTGCAGCTTCTTGGCTGCTGGAAAGAACTCCTAAGCCAATAGGTTGGATCATAAAAATTGTGTCTTTTTTCGGGTTCATTATAGGAATTCTTTTATCAATTACAGCAGCAGTGGTGTGGTCAAAACCCACGCTGGACATGCCTACAAAATATCTTTTAATTGTCACGGGGTTGGCGTTAGTCTTAAAACCGATTAAGAACATCCCTTGGGCAGCATTAGCCGCCTTGTTAGTAGGAGGAGTGTGCGCGGGATATGTTTATCTTTATTTTCCCTTACCGCAAACAGTTTTCGGAATATCCTCCACATGGATTTACTTGATTCTTTTCTTCATCCCAGCACTACTCGTTTATATAGCATTCAAATTCGTAGAAGACGTAATACGGCTAATAGGGCTCATCATAGCTTCTAGACCTGTAGCAATTCTGCTCGGGCTAATCTGCATTATTCAAGGAATTCTTCTCCTTCTAGACAAAAGCTTGTTTACAATGTTATGAAATGCATAGGCAACTGAGAAAAGGATGAGCAGATAGCTTAAATATTTTTTCTCCCAAACCAAATTCTATGTCAATCAACAATATAGAGTTCAGCAAACTGGAAAGAGAGCTTCTAAAAACGCGCAAGTCGCCTATAGATTATTTAGCTCCAGAAATCGGAAAAGTTTACGTTGTCGCTATCACTCGAGACGGATGTTCAGCATGTGAGAGGCAAAAAACAAAATTGAATAAAGTAGCCACAACCATAAGCAAAAAACATGGAGACAAAGTGGTTTTTACCCGAATACATGTTAAGCTTCCTAAAGGCTCAAACGAAGAATCCTTAAGATGTAAAGACATGTTTGGTCACTATTTTTATCCTACCAACTTAATTCTACTAAGAACTGCAGACAGAGGAGCTATAGAGTATTACAAAAACGTTTCTCCAGACATGAACGAGCTTAAAAGGAATATTGAGACAACTCTTGAGGTGGCAACTACGATTGAAAAAGAGACGGCTTAGTTTATGGAGAAACGACTCAGCGTAACATATCAACGAGTAAGATTTGGTTTATTGCTTTTTGTAAATCCGTATACTTTGCGAAAGCAATATTAATTGTTTTGATACGATATCTAGTATCGTGAACTCGCTTGGTTCAAGAGTTGCAGGGACGGTTGCTCTCTGCATCGGCTGGCTTGTCTTTATTCTGATGTTCCTTGCTTTCTACGCGGGCAACTTCGATTTGTGGCAAAATATTGCAATATTCCTAGTCTCAGCGCTCGTTGCAATCGGCATGATCGCTGTGATGTGGATCAAATGGGCGCTTAAATAGTTACTGTCAGATTCGGCTGAAAACTTAAAATCTGTTTGCACATCAATATACCTTTCTCCACCACGTATTTTATAGAATTAAGCGGAGGAAGTAAAAGAAATAGAAACGTATAGGAGTGAACACGCGTAAACTTAACCGGGAGAACGTTTAGCCCATTTGTATCTCAACGCTCGTTCAATTCTTTTCTTTCCTGAAGGATGATCATAGAACATAAACTCTATCAAGGGATTTGGATAGGCGTATCTCAAGTTTTGATCGCAAAGTTTCACCATGGAAGAAATGTAGGCGTCTGGCTTATCTACTAAATCGAGCTCATATTGGTCGCAGTGTCCTTCAGCCCAGCGGCTAAGTGTGTTCATCAAAGGAATAAAACTAACGTAGAACAATCCGAATGTTAAAGCTAACAGTGGAAGCGATGCGACAGAGTCAATACGCTCTAAACCAAAGAAGCCATAAGTAGCTCTCAATACTTGGTCTGTAAGGAAAAGCACTAAAAGGAAAACTTCTGAGAACGCCACAGCGAATTTCCAAATATGACCGTATATGTGATGTCCAAGCTCGTGCCCCATTACACTCTCAATTTCGTCATTTGAATAGTTGGAAAGAAACGTGTCACTAAGTAACATTCGACGTGTGCCACCAATCCCAGTTAAAGCAGCAATAGCTTTCTTCGTCTTCACTCCAGCCTTCATTTCAAAAACCCCAATTATTCTTATTCCAGCCTTGTTTGCAAGTCTTGTCAACCTATTCAACAACTCCTCATCTTTTAGTCTTGGAAATTTGTAGAAAAGGGGCATTATCAACACTGGAGAAACGTACATGAAGAAAACGATGAAGAAAGTAGCAACCAGCCACGTAAAGAACCACCAGTAGGTTGGGTTTAACCACATGAAATTATAGGCCCCTTCTACAAAGAAAAGAACAAAAATAAAGGATAAAGCTAACAGCTTGACCCTGTCGAGGAACCATCTACCTAAGGACTCAGTGGACAATTCAAACTTGTGCTCTAAAAAATACTCCCTATAGTAATCAAAAGGAAGCGAAACAAGCCAGAACATGCCATATCCAACTAAAGTATACAAGGCTACAACTAGCGATGGTTCAGAAACATATACCTTGACAGAGTTTTCCAAGACTATGGAAACACGTAAACCAAGCACCAGCAAAGTTAGAACTAAGATGACTATACCTTTGCATAATGACGCTTTCAGTCGACAGTACAAATAGTTCTTAGCTTTCCGCTGCCTTTCCTCATTAAAACCATATACTGCAGACATTCCCACACCTTCTTACGAGTGCACCTGCGTTGTTCTTTACGTTTGTTACTTCAGTTATCTTTTTTGCTTCTCGTTACTCATGGTGTTTGGAGCGTTTTCTAGTTCTATAGTATCGCTTGAAGTGTTCAAGGAAAAGGGGAGTTTGCTGCATCGAGTGTACGAATTCTACAAAGTTTGCGAGTTTTTCTACAGTTTCGCGGTTTATTTTATGCTCTATCTCACAAGCATCCTTCTCAGCGTTCTCTTCGCTGACCCCTATCATAATCAAGAAGTTTTTCAATGCTTGATGTCGCCTTTCTAAAGTTTCTGCAAGTAGTTTTCCTTTAGGGGTTAGTATAACTCCTCTATATCGTGTGTAGGTGACAAATTTCTGTTCATCTAGTTTTTGAAGCATGTTTGTTACGCTTGGAGGCTTTACATTTAATGTGGTGGCTATGTCAGCGACTCTCGCGTAGCCGTGTTCTCTGATAAGACCGTAAATTGTTTCAACGTAGCTTTCTTCACTTTTACTTAACTCAACTGTCTTAGCTGTTTCCACTATTGTTTGCCTCTCTAGAAAGTTTTCTTTGTTTTGGCATATAAGCCGTACATCCATTTAGACTTGTCTAACTTTGTTATATTAAGCTAAATCCTTATTTATAAGAGTTCCACATACACAAGTGACAACTAGCCAAACAGAGGATGAAAAGAACTGGAACTACCCTTGACACACCTAAAAGATGGAGAAAGCGGAATAATAGTCTCCATTACAGTATCCCAAAGTCATCACCATGGTCATCGCTGTCACAAACGGGGCTTTCAGAAGAGACTAGAGGATATGGGTCTCACCCCGGGAACCAAAGTAACTGTAGTCAAATCAGCACCCTTCCATGGACCAGTAGAACTCCTCGTAAGAGGCTCCAGGCTGGCTATAGGAAGAGGAATGGCGGAAAGGATCATGGTGAGAGTAAAAAGGTGACCAAGAAACGGATAATCATAGCCCTAGCTGGCAACGCAAACGTCGGAAAATCTGTCATATTCAATCACTTGACAGGAATGCACCAGCACATCGGAAACTGGCCAGGAAAAACGATTGAAAAAGCAGAAGGAACCCTCCACTTCAAAGGCTACACTATAGACATAGTAGACTTACCCGGAATCTACTCGCTATCCACCTTTTCCATAGAAGAACTCGTTTCAAGAGAATATATTGCAATTGAAAATCCTGACTTAGTAATCAATGTAGTCGACGCTTCAGTTCTTGAGAGAAATTTATTCTTCACACTTCAGCTAATAGAACTTGAAACCCCAATCATTGTAGCCCTAAATCAGATAGATGTAGCAAAAAAGAAAGGAATAAAAATTGATCACAAAAAACTTGAAAAAATCCTAGGCGTACCTGTAATTCCCACAGTAGCACCGAGCCAAATTGGCATCTACAACTTACTGCAAACCGCTGTTAACACCATTGAAAAAGGAGAAGTCTTCCCCACAAAGATCAAATACGGAGAAGAAATCGAAGAAAGAATTCAAGAACTCAGCAAAGTGATTGAGAAATTTAAGCTTCCATATCCTGCTAGATGGATTGCGATAAAACTTTTGGAAAGAGATGAGCAAATCGAGAGCAAAATTCGCCAGATAGATCCCAAAATTTTGTCAGCCGCAAAGAGGCTTGCAAAAGAAATTGAAAACATTCATAGGCATTCATGTTCAACTGTGATAACATCTGAACGGTACGAAATTGCAGGAAGTATTGCAAGAGAAGTACAGCGGATAGTGCCGTTGGTAAAGCCTCTGATGAGGGAAAAACTTCACACGTTAACGACTCATAAAGCCCTTGGATATCTAATAATGGCTGGGGTGATACTCTCGATTTTCTTTGGGATTTTTTCCTTTGGAGACTATACATCTGGTTTGTTGAGTGATCATCTTTATGGTTTGAAGCCAATCTTTGAGGACATATTCGGAGTTGGAATAGTGGCAAAACTAGTTTGGGGAGGTGTTGCTGAAGGACTTATAGCTGGAACAACAATCGTATTGCCTTATCTTCTTCCTTTCTACTTAACCTTATACTTTCTCGAGGACTCCGGATATCTCAGTAGAATTGCGTTTTTAATGGATAATTTAATGCACAAGATGGGCTTACACGGCAAGGCGTTTATTCCAATGATGCTCGGCTTTGGATGCAACGTTCCAGCTTGTTTAGGATGCCGAATTATGGAAACTGAAAGAGAGAGGTTTCTTACGATTTTTGTTGTTACCTTAGTGCCTTGTGCTGCGACGACGGTCATTATTCTCGGCCTTGTTGGCGCTTTTGTCGGTGTCCAGTGGGCACTGTTGTTATACATTGTTGACCTGTTGATCATTTTTGTTCTTGGAAAAATAGCTTTCAAGGCTTTGCCCGGTGAGCCGACTGGACTGATTATGGAAATGCACGACTATAAAGTGCCTCATGCTTGGACTGTTGTAAGGCAGACATGGTTTAGGTTAAGAGAATACATCAAGATGGCGTTACCACTCATAATAGCTGGCAGTTTCATAATTAAGCTTGCAGACGTTCTCAACTTGCTGGACCCAATAGCATATGCCCTCAGTCCCATAACTGTAGTTTGGTTGGGGTTACCTGTGATTGCCGGGATAACTTTGATTTTTGGAGTTTTAAGGAAAGAACTGACTTTGATAATGCTTGCAACCCTTTTGGGAACTACAAATTTTGCTGAAACCCCTAACTTCGGACCTGTACAGATGATAGTTTTCACTTTAGTGGCAATGCTCTATATCCCTTGTGTTTCAACCATCGCAGCACTGGTCAGAGAGTTAGGATGGAAGAAGGCGTTATTCATCACGGTTTTTGAGATTGTTTTTGCAATTTTTATAGGTGGAATAGCTTTTAGATTATTGTTATTTGTAAACGTTTAGTGATTAAAGAAATACCTAAAGCTGGTTTAATATCAAAAAAGCTAAGTCCTATTAAGAAATAGAAGACGTGAGTAGGTGAAAATGAGTTCGCTAGAATATGAAATTAATCTTCTTTCAAGGATGGTAGAAATCAACACTGACTCAATCTCGAAGAAAGGATATGACAAATGTGCATCGCTAATCGTTGAAGAGGCAAAGCAAAACTCCCTAGACGTAGAGATAATCGATGGAGAAAAAGGAGCTAAAGATGGGCATTCACGCCCAAACGTGATTGTAACTCTCGACGCAAGCTCGGACATTACTCTCCTTATTGAAGCACACTTCGATGTCGTTCCACCAGGGCAAAACTGGACTTACTCGCCCTTCAAACTAACTATTAAAGATGGGAAAGCCTATGGAAGAGGCACTGCAGATAACAAATCGGGTATTGCAGCTGCACTTGGGGCAATGCGACAGCTGAGGAAAGAAAGGCTAGATATAAACCTTAAACTTATTGCTGGGGTAGATGAGGAAGTCGGAGGAAAGTATGGCGTAGACTATGTGTTAACTGATTGTGGATTGAAAGGCGATGCAGCATTGGTTGTAGATGCTGGCCCAGAGAGACTTTACTTAGGAGCAAGCGGTATCCTCTGGGGAAAAATAACAGTTGAAGGAAAACAGGGTCACGCTGGTTATCCTTTCAAAGCCAAAAACGCTATTTACGAAGCCATGAAACTGCTTGCCGCCCTCGAACCCTATAAAAACACAGTGGAGAAAAAAGAATCAATTTTACACCCGCCTCCTGAAGCTCCAAGACAATTCGTTTGGGGAAGATACACAGTAACAATGATCCGAGGTGGGGAAAAAGAAAATGTGATACCTGGCGTGTGCGAAGTTCGCTTCGACCGAAGGCTTCTACCAGAAGAATCTATTGAAGAGGCTGAGAGAGAATTGAGAAACTTCTTCCAAAGGGCAATTGAGAAAACGGGTTGCAAAGCGTCACTAGAGATTACTAACAAACTTCCAGGCTACCATACACCAAGAAATCTGGTTTTCGTTCAAACAGTTTCAGAAAACATCAAGAAAACAGTAGGTCAAAGCTTACCTTTCGCTGCAGAACTTGGAGGAAATGATGGAAGCTTTTTCGCGAAGAATGGAATCCCAGTGGTGTGTTATGGAACGATTAGATCTGACACACGTTACCATGGCGTGGACGAATTTGTTTATCTTGAGGACATAAAGAACATACGAGACTTTATAGTTAATCTGGGAAAAGTGACAAGAAATAAGATAGCACCATAATGCTCAATATTAAGTCTCTCCTCCCAAACTCTTCAAGCCCCCACTCATTCTTTATAGTGTCAGAAAACGCTAAACTTGATGGGCCGGGCCGGACTTGAACCAGCGACCTTTGGCTCGTAAAGCCAATGTCCTACCAAGCTAGACGACCGGCCCTATTTAGGAGCAAGCCAACATCTGTTATTGGGAATTATTTAAGTTTGTAGTTTTTCTGCAAAATTTTGTTAAAACTTTGAAGTGTATAAAAAGGTCAGAAACGTTTACATGCCATGAACACGTGTTGTCCTTTTTTGGGGACTGAGCCCTTCAGGAACCAATTTTGTAGAAACGATTTATCGTAATTTCAGCTATGTCCGCAGCGTATTCAGCAATTCGTTTTACGCTGTCCCGTATTGAACACGTGGCACAAATTACCGCGGCGTTTTTTTCAGTTAAAAAGGATCTAGAAGCAATCTCTAGGTCTAATTTTTCAATTCTCTTTTGTTCCTCTATTATTTTGTCGGAATTTTCTACACCCTTTGAGAAAAAAGCTTCAACTGCTTTATTATACGAGTTGAAAGCTTCCTTTCCAGCTGTTAATATGAGTTTTAGCAGAGAATCGGATATTTTCTGTCCTCTTCCCTCTAGCATTATTATGTGTTTCGCGATGCTAGCGGCGTGATCTGCAACATGTTCAACTCTGTGTACGAGAGTTTGATAGTCTAGGCAATCGAGGGGTTCGAGGTCAAGCTGACTTGCTAGGGCTGGGTCAAAAGAAGCGCTGCGAAGTAGACGAAGAATAAAGAAAGAAAAATGGTCGACATCGTCGTCCAGGCTGTAAACGGCTCTCGCTAACTTCGCGTCTTGATCCTTTAATGCGTTCAAAGCGTCTCGGTACATAGAACTGGAGATTAGGTGCATCCTACGAATTCCAGAGACGACTGATGCTTTTGACTCATCTATTAATGTTTGAATATACATGCTCTTAGCGTCAGATTCCATAATTCGCATGTAAAGCACTCCAACTATGTGGCGAATCGCTTTTTGCTGAGCAACAGAAAACATTTTCTTTGAAATAAGTCTGATACCGGAGTAGCCGTTTAGGTAGCAGGCAATTATGCTTCGAACTATCAAAGCTTCCGTTTCATTTGGATCAACATATAGAGTTATCTTTTTGGGGATTTTCTTTTTTTCAGCACCAGGAAAAACAACCAGTGAATGGTCTCGTTGAACAGCAACGGAAACAACGTCACCTCGGTTTAACTCATTTAACTTTACCCAATGCTTCGGCAAAGAAATAACGAGGGATGATCTTCCTAAAGACATAATTTTACGCTTTTCCATTATCTATACTACCAGCTGCTTAGACTAATGTGTTCTTTATTAATATATACTTAGTATATATTTATTTGAATTTGGTAGGCTGAGTTCACGTATAAACGTTAAGTTGTGATTTTCTTCTTCATACTTCCCATCTAACCAAGTCTGACGGATTTTGAAAGTAATGCATGGTTTTAAATCACCACTTCAAACATTCTATCTTATAGATCATTGAAGCACATATCATAGATTCATTATATATGTCGGCTTCTGCACGTTCTACAATTTTCTGTTTGATTCCTTGATCAGAAAGCCGAGGATTATGGAGTCGAGGGATAGCACGTTTCCAGGAATGGATGAAAATCCTTGGAACAGTAGCATCACACCGTTGAATGGAAGCGACATTGTTCCAAGAAGCAGTAGCATGGATGACCCATACTGGGCATACCGTGATTTTAAATTCTTTATTGATAGAATGTAAGCAACAAAGGATGCGAGGAAAACTCCCACAGAAAACCAGCCATATCCTTTGTATCCTAGTCCCCAATAAAACACTGACTTGATTATCATGTTTATCAATCCTTCCCTATAAAATTCCATTACAACAGGGAGGATAGTTACTGCGACTAAAGAGATTAGGTATAGAGGAAACGTTTTATTTTTGTATATCAATCCAACTAAAGTTGAGAAAACCGCAAGAAACATAAAGATGTGTGGTCCGTATGAGCCGACGTATGCTAAGGATTCTGGAATTGTGATTCCAAAAACGTTTTGAGTCCAAAAGAAGATTTTGTCGGGTATGGCACTTAAGAAGGAAAAGGAGATAAAGAAAAACGGGATAGTTGCAAGTTTACGTCGACCCATCTTAATCAATGTTATGCCAAACCACAGAGCGGTGAAAGGAATTATAGTGTAGACGAAAAGCCATAGCATGTCAAAATAGAAAACTAGGTAGCCTAGTTTTCCAAAGTCGAGTAAGCTGTAAAGAACAAAAAGTGAAAGAGTAAAAATGACAAAGATAAGCTGAATTTCGAGAAGACCCTTAAACTCCTTGTTCGATGTTGCGGTGTCAGAATCTCGTGCCTTGTCCAAAAAGTTAATGCATAAAACAGATTGGAGAATGAAAACGATGGGCCTCAGAAATAACCCTAGGGGATAGGGAATTCCTTTTACATAAGAGAAGAAGATGCGGAAAACTGTGTCAACCAAGTTTATGATTGAGAGAATGAAAGAAAAGAAAATAATAGAAGTTGGAGCATCGGAAAACACCTCTCTAAGCCAACCCAAGTTCATGTTAATCCCGTCTGGGAACACCATTTTTGAGTTATGAATGTTGGATATATGAAAGATTGTCAATAAAAAAGATGGGGAGAGGAATTATGCTGTTGTAATGACAGATAGGCTTATTGTTATTGTTGTTGCAGTTGGCAGATTGGGATCAACGTCAACGAGAAACACTACTTCTTCGGCTGTCCCTAAGTTTTCCACGTTGTAGTCAAACGACTGAGTATCCACGACGACGAACAGAGTCCCTGAATGCGTAACAGTGTCAACGTTTTCGACCTCAACACCAAATATATCTAGATTTCCCTCTCCATCAAATGCAAACCATCCGATCTCTCCGATGCGTAATCTAGTCTCATCATATGAGACTTCG
>JBHIEO010000012.1:0-17534 GCA_046760665.1 Bathyarchaeia archaeon | reverse complement strand
TACAAGCCTTTATGATTTGCCGGAGCTGTGGTTCGGCAAAACAATAGACGAAATAGTTGGCTTTCGTTCTATGCTCATCAGGGGTAAATATCGAGTACATGTACGCCGCTTTGAAGAAGCAGGAAAAATCATGGATAAGACTCTGGAGTTGGCTTTGGCTTCTAAGGCAACTGATGTAGAGCTGGCTCTGAAAAAACGCCCCCGAGGCTTTCTCGTTTTAAACGATGACGTTCAACCTTTTGGGCCCTCTGCACCCATTAGAGATTTACGAGTCGATTCAACACGCTGGGACCACCAGATTGAGAAGGCATACTATGACACAGATTTGAAAGCCGCACCTGCAGTTTTACAGCTTTATGATAAAAATGTGATGGTGACAAAAATTCAAAGAGCTTTCAGTGTCGGAGCATTTGGTGTCAAACAGCGGAGACGGTTGGTTCCAACACGTTGGAGCATTACAGCAGTCGATAGTATTATCTCTAAACAGTTGATGAATAGGGTTAGAACGTCTCCTTTAATTAACGAGTATCGTCTTTACGAATCCTCTTACTTAGAGAATCAGTTTGAAGTTTTGATGATGCCTGATGTTTGGAGCTACGAAGCCATTGAGGCGTGGTATCCTGGCACCGTTTGGAATCCAAGCGGCAAAAATGTTGTGATGTATGGGGATTGGGAGGGCTACGAAGGGCGAACAACTTATGCAGACATTGGGGGATGTTACTATGCAGCTAGGTTAGCTGTATGCGAACTTTTAACGAGGGAACGACGTCAAGCAACTGTTGTCGTGTTACGTGAAGCAAGGCCGGGGTATATCATGCCTGTAGGGGTCTGGCAGGTGAGAGAAAATGTGCGAAACGCTATGCGACAGGAACCATTGAAGTTTAACACCCTAGAACAAGCATTACAGAGGATTTCAGGTCAATTTCACATTCCATTACAATGGTGGATAAACAACAGTGCTCTGATAAGAAAAGCTAGAACACAAAAAAAGATAACACAATACCTCTAAACGTGCTTGCAAGCTTGTTTTAGCCTAGCTTTTCACCACACTTATAACAGAACTTAGCGTCGATAAGATTCTTCTCGCCGCAATGGGGACAAACAACTGGTTCTCTGGTGGTTACTTCTTTAATTTTTTTTCTTGCTATTTTGAAAGCTTTTTCCATTTCTTTGCCAGCCACTGAAAATGCTTTCTCTATTTCTTCCCCCATTTTAGAAAATGCCTCTCTCAAATCTTCCCATGGAGTGGAAATGCCTGCTGCTACGCCTTTTTTAGTTCTTACACCGCATTTGGGACAGAAATATGCGTTTTCAGGAAGCTCTACACCACAATTGGAACAAAACACCATAAACATCACCTACATCAAGAAGATGAAAAAGAAGAATTTAAATGTATACCTCATTCGACATTGTTTTTTCAAAGTTTTAGTCCAGGTGTCTATGGTTATCCGAGTTTCGAATTCGTTAATATAAGGTTATTATGGATGCCGGCATTTTGTTAAGAGGGAAATGAAATATGGCAAAGCTTCACCGTCTGAACAGTAACGTATATGAAGTTACAAAGCTTCAACATGTAGCTGGCATCGGCGTCAATGCGGGATTTATAATGTCACAGAATCACATTATTCACATCGATGCAGGTATGACCGTGCAAGACGGACAGTATCTTTTGAATCAATCAGGGAAGAAAGTAACAAAGCAAGGGCATATTACCCTCATTTTAACACATCATCATTCAGACCATATTTTTGGCATGCGAGTTTTCAAGGAAAAAGAAGCAAAGATAATTGCTCATAAAAATTTAAAATCTTTTCTTCACATAGAACCCCACCTCTCTTCCGTCCAATTCTTGAAACATATAAGCCGTTCACAGTTGAGCTTATGGTCAAAAGATTTTCTTATGACAAAACTCAAGCCGAACAAACATTAAGCGATGTAAAATTGTTCTTCCCCGACACAGTTTTTTCAAAAGACAAGGAAATGTATGTTGGTGACGAAAAGCTGATTTTGCTTTACACTCTAGGACACGTACCTAGCAGAATATCAGTTTATCACCCTTTTTCAAACACTCTTTTTGCAAGAGATACAATATATGAAGGCATGCCTCTTACAAAGAACTTCGGTGGTCCTAAATAATGGAAACAATGGATAAGAAGCCTTGAAAAATGGAGAAGTTAGATATCCAAAAGACCGTCCCAGGACATGGCCACATTTGTGGCAAAGAAGAAATCCCAAGAAATATAACATATCTTGAAAATATTTTAAGCAAATAATCATGTGATGTAGCCTCCGCCGGTGGTTATGGAGAGAATTTAGTCAGACTATTTTTTGGTACACAGACAGGTGTCATAATGTGCCTGCTGCAAGTTTTTCGTTCAAAATTTGTTATCTCAACGAATCCATTTTTCTAACTCATTAGTTTTCATCACAGTTTTTTAGCCTGTATTTTCTTTCCACATTTTGGACAAAATTTCACGTTCTTTCCAACTTTTGTGCCGCATCGAGGGCATTCACTTATAGGCGGAGGCTTTGCTTCCTCCATTTCCATCTTTAATGCTCGTGCATATTGCCACCTCAAAACACTGAGAAAAGAGTAAATGCCCGTGCAAATTATGAACACTGTGTAGCCTACGATAAAAAGTGCTGGGAGCAATAACAGTTGCCCTAAAACGATGAAGACCAGACCCACAATTAATCCTACAATCGCTATCTTTCTAGGGCGTATTGTCGCTGAGATTTTTTCTTGAAGTTCTTTTTTCTTTCTTCTCGTCAACGTCAGTTGTTTCCTTTTATCTTGGCAATGTCAAGGTTTTCAAAACACCGTGCGTTAGGAGGGAATTATCAGAGATTCTAAGTCTCGCGGATAGTATGTCAGTATTTCTGCCCCATCTTCGGTAATTAGGACAGTGTCAGAATGTCTAAAGCCACCGAAACCCAGCTCGTAAATACCTGGCTCGCAACTTATAATCATCCCTGGTTTTAGGACCGCATCGTTTCCGACGTCCAACCATGGTGGTTCATGTCCTTCTAACCCGAGGCCATGGCCAGTATGATGTCGCATTAGCCTATGAAAACCAGCTTTCTTGAAAACTTTTGCTGTCGCCTTATCCACGCTGCTGCACTTTGCACCAGGCTTTAAGGCTTTAAAGGCTTCTTCTTGTGCCTTCAACATGACTTCAAAATATTTCTGTTGCTTCAAAGTAGGTTCACCTAATATCATGGTACGCTCAAGCTCACAGCTATAACCCCCTACATCTGCTCCAGCTCCAGTTACAAGCACATCACCGTCTCTCATAGGTCCCTTTGTTGCTATTGAATGGGGAATAGCAGACATTTCACCAACTTGTCCACGGAATCCTGCACTTGCAGGGTGTCGCCCCCAACGTTGAACCTCATATTCTGGTCCAAGAGCTTTTTTCATAATCACTGACGCTTCATGGCTGGCAGCCATAGCTACGTCAAAGTCCCATAAACCAGGCGCTGTGTATTCCTGCAATAGTGAATGAGCTAAGTTTGCCCATTTGACACTTTCCTGAATGAGTTCAATTTCTTCTTCGGATTTGACTAGGCGCATATTTTCGACGATGTCTTTAGCGAGAACAAACTTGGCCTTTGGCAACTTCTTAGTAATTGGAGGCCCGTGGTACCCCCAAATTCCTGCGGCACCAGCCATGTTGTCGGTGCCTATCCGTTTATTCGCTAATTCCATGTCTTTCAAGAATTCAGCAAAATGGTCAATTGGATGTTTTTTCCCAGGGTAATCAGGGTAAGTTTTGATTTTTTTTATTAGACTTGTTTTCAGTGGAATGTGGTCGATTTCTAATAGTGGTCCCATAAAAGTGACTTCGCCATCTACGGGAATGACTAGTGCTGCAGGACGTTCTGTGGCAATATAAGAATAGCCTGTTAAGTAGAAAAAGCTGACACTGTTTGTAACGTAGAGCGCATCAAGTTTTCTTCTAGTAAGTGTTTTTCTAACACGTTCTATTCTCTTTTTGTGCTCGTGTTCGCTTGTGGCTAACCTTACCATCAGCCTCTCCACAAACACTTTTAGGTTGAGTGAATAAAGATTTTGTGACTATTTCGGAGACTCGAAGAAGTCAGCAAGCTTACGCGTTTGCGATTTATGAAGAACCTCGGCACATTTTCGCGGGTCTAATGGCTTGAAAGTTAATCCAAGTGTTGCTAGTAGCCGCTGTGTTCCTTTTGCAATGTTTGGTGCTGCAAGTACACCTCTCACTTCGCGGTTAACTATACTTTGCACAGCTTTCAAATACTTGGACAGTTGCAGTGCAGCACTGCGTCCAGCAGTTTTTCGTTTAATTTCCACGATAACAAATTTATTCTCTTTATCTATACCGTAAACATCAACAAAGCCGGGCTCAACTTTCTTCTCAAAGCTAATTGGTTTGAACCCCTCTTCTATGAGTGAAGGTTTTAGCAAAACTGCCTTTTGCATGTCTTCTTCGCTTGCATGAAGCGAGAACTCACCGGTGTCTTTGAGCTTCATGATTGAAAGCAAGTAGATGAGTTTGAAATATATGTGTAAGTATTCTGCAGGCTTGCGACGTATAGCTGTAATCCGCAAGACACCATCTTTAACGCGAGACTGAAAAATACATCCAGGTGGTTGCCAGTTTACAGCTTCATAACCGCTTGGTCTATGTACCAAAACCGAACCATCTTCTTTTATTATAACAATACGTTCGCCTAGTTCAAGCGTGCTGCTGGCCCGACCTTTATAGTCAACCCGACAGTTTCCAACCAAAAGCAAAATTTTCCGTTGAGCAAGCGCATTTCTTATGAATTTTTCTGTTTCTTTTTCAATTCTCGGATTTTTTAGAATAAGAGCATGCTTTCGACAGGACACCACTTTCGCCAACAAACTTTTAGTGAAACCATTTTACATAAAACTTCTGATATGTAATGAATGTATGGAAGCAAAAACGCCAACACATGCGTCATTACAATTACACCGCTCATATGTATAACCTTCGCTATAGGGAGGAACAAAATCTCAAAATTAAGGCGGCTATTGAAAATCTAGAATTTAACAGTCAAGTTTCCATTCTCGACTTAGGCTGCGGAACTGGGCTACTCCTTTCCAAAATACATGAAATGGCGAAAATGATTGTAGCAATAGACATGTCTAAATGTATGCTGAAAGAGACAGATCCTTTTGTAAAACGTTCAAGGTGCATTCACTTTATCTTGGCTGACGCAGACTACATCCCCCTGCGTAACAGTTACTTTGACATGGTTTTCGCCATTACACTGCTACAAAATATGCCAAATCCTCATGACACTCTTCAAGAAGTAAAACGCATTACAAAAAACGACGCTTTAATAATTGTTACGGGTTTGAAGAACTATTTTAGTGAGCATTCTTTTGTAAAGCTTCTTAAAGATGCAGACTTGAAGCTCAAATGGCTAAAAACAGATGACGGATTAAAATGTTATATTGCAACTTGTAGAAGCAAAGCCCCGCCAGTTTCCAACGTTCAATGAAATTTTAATTGGAGTTTATTCTGTCAATTGTAAAGAAATCTTTTCCCCGGAACGATTGAACACTATTACATTTTTCCTTCCAAGGAAGGGATATGTGACTATCATTATTATTCTTCCAAAGGAACGATTCAAATCTTCCACGGAAGGTCTTGCCGTTCCAGATGGATGTGAATGAACGGTTCCTATGAGCGAAAAGTCCATTGGAAGCATATATGCAGGAAAGCTTGAAAATCCTTTGCCATAGATAGCTAATGGAGGGATAACCACGTCTGTTATTTCAATTCTGCCATTTCTAACTTTGCCGCGCAGAAGGAGAATAGTTTCTAGAGGATACGCTACTCTGGCATTTTCTAAAATAGTATCGAGCAGTTTTTGGCTAATCACAACTTCGGCCATTATTAATCATCAAACCAAATATCTTATCCACATTTATATTCATCGTTTGAATATTCAAAAGATCGAGTGAAAAATGTCTGTTTGGAGATTGTTAAAATCCGAAACAAACAACGCCTTCGTTAACATGGCGGTTGACGAGGCTATAATGCAAGCGAGAATAGAAGAAAAAGCACCCAATACTTTACGGTTTTTTCGTTGGAATCCTTCAGCAGTTTCCATTGGGCGTTTCCAAGACATCTACAACGAAGTTAACTTAGAAAGCTGCAGAAGACACGGAGTAGATGTGGTTAGACGTATATCTGGTGGCGGCGCGGTTTATCATGATTCCGAGGACGAAATCACCTACAGTGTCATCGTGAAAAGAGAAGATTTGGGAACAAATGATGTTGCGGAAGCTTACCACTACATTTGTAATGGGCTGATTGAAGCTGCTCACATTCTTGGCGTTAATGCCACATATAATAAAGGAAACATTAAGCAGTGCCCAAACATAACTGTTAAAGGACGGAAGATTTCTGGAAGTGCCCAAGCACATAAGAAAGGGGTAATTCTCCAACACGGCACTTTATTAATAAACGTTGACTTAGAGAAAATGTTTACATTTCTCAATGTCCCATGGACAGACGCGTGTGTAGACTTGATAAGTGTGGCTAAGAGGAAAATTACGTCAATTGCGAATGAATTAGGTCACCGTGTGTCGCTCGATTGCGCCTATGAAGCATTGACTAAAGGGTTTGAAAAGGCTCTTGGTCTACAGCTTGTAGAAGGAAACTTATCAAATCACGAGTTAAATCTTACAAAGAAACTTAAAAAAGAAAAGTTTGCAACATATGAATGGAATTTTGAAGGCAAAACTAGTACTTTAAGCCTTAAACCAGTCAGTTAGTTTCGTGTCTTTTTCTAATTTGATATCCATTGGCTCGAAGGTTTGTTCGAGAGCAGTTGTTAAGTTGCGAATGTAATCTTCTATGTTAATCTCGGCTAAACTCTTTACATAAATGGCTGGTTTCACTGTGAATGTCCTGCCTTTGTAGTTGAAGGGCTTAACCTTTATAAAATGAACTGTGTCTCGTCGACTTAGCTTTTCTCCAGCGTCAATCAGTTGCAAAGCACACTGGTAAGGCTGAGGCATAATTTTTGTTATGCTAGTTCTTTCATTCGGGTCATAGTATAGCTGCACCGAATAGATTAAGTCTTCAAGATTCACCTTACGTTCTCGCAATTTTTTTATTGCTTCATGAACAACAGTGACAATTTCCTTTTTCGCCAAAACATAGTGTTCCATATTTTTCACATGACTAAGAACCTTCACACAATCGCGAAAAACCTGTTGAATGAAATTTGGCGCGTTAGATTTTATTGCTGTTAAGCCTTTCAAGTCAGGTGTTCCGTCTTTTGTTATACCGAAGTACGCTTTTTTAGCCTTTGGCAATACGCAGATAGTATAGCGTTTTTCTATGGCCAAGTCAAGATTTAACCGTTTCTTAACGATGTCGATTAGGGCTTGCACTTGTCCATATGAGGGGTTATCTAGAAATATGGAGTCGGTGTCGCCGTAGGTCGGATGCATTCCATTTTCCTTTGCAATTTCCCACGTAGTTTGTAACGCCCACCGACCATAAGCTGTTATAGATTCTGCTAGTGGTGGACATGCAACTCCATGAATGCGAACAGTAACACCGTAGCTGGAAACACTTATCAATTTGAGCAGCCTAGATGCCGCCTTCGCCAAGCGCCTCTCTTCCTCTGAAATGGAAACATCATTGGACAAGGGCTTAAACCAGCGAATTCTCAGGTCCTTCAACGCGCCTATTAATAGGGAAAAGAACCCTCTCCGTTTTATGCAAACATGATGTTTTGTTTCAGAAATCTTATTGGCTTTGCATTCTTCGTGAGGACAATTTACTGTTTCATAGGATAAGTTGTAGCTATCTATACAGCTGGGGTATAAGCTCTCAAAATCGCAAACAAAGGTGTTGAAGTATATTCCTGCTTCTGGTTCGATGGTGAGAGCACCTGGAACCGTATGGGTTTTGTAGCCTTTTCGAAATTCTTTAGACGTTGGAATGAGAATGTTGTTTTTGCGTAGATATGTGTAAATTATGGATTTAATCCAGTCACTTACTCTTCGACTGGAGTAAGCTTCTGGAACGGGGATATTAGCTATTCTTGCAAGCAAAAAGGCAAGATAGATTTGTTCTCCAGCATTGCCCTGTTTTTTCTTGCCTCCCAACAGCTCAAGGGCACCTTCTGGAACTGGTTGATGGCAGAGATTGAACAATTCCTCAATCTGCGCGTATTTTAGTGGGTCCTTTTTTTTCTCCTGCGCAAGGGCTTCGCTAAACTTTTGTTTCAGATCTTGCTGAACATTTTTAACCATGACTAGGTTGCCCTCTTGTTGAGTGAAGGGTGCACCAAAAACCAAACCCGTATCGTAAATGTAGCTTCGACCATACTCAATCTCGCTTTCCCAGACGTTTCCGAAATGCTTAACTAGTCTCTTAAGAAATGTTGGAGTCCAAACCTTGATTTTTGCTAGTTGCATTAGCTCATCGGTGAATAAGTTTCGTTTTTTAACAAGCTCTACTTCGCCTTGAATACTTGCTACCGTTGTTTCTTCGTCCTTTGACAAAGGATAAGTTGCTAAGTAATAAGGCTGATATTGGCTGATGCTAAACTTTTTGATCTCTCCGCTGGGAGAATCGTAAAACTCAAGTTTAATTTCACGGTTTGTATCTGTGTACTGTGCGTTCCATAAGAATAGCATTTTGTTCCTGATAGATGTGTAGGATGCTCAGTAAAAACTCTTATGAAGAAACCTGTTTCATCCATAGAAGGACAGAAAGATCGGAAAGAGGGAACGAAAAGTTTAAAATAGAAAGAAAAGGGTAAGATGAGTTAATTTTGGAGGTTTTTGTTGAACTTGAATAAACGTTTCGTCTAGTGGATTTTTCGGACTTTATTTAGTTGCTACGCTTGTTCTTTTTGCAACTGCATTGGCACAGTTGACTCATTGGAGATGGGCTGATAAACTTGGTCAGCTTGTGCCTAATTTGTCGCTGGTGGGTCACTTCATTAATCTTCTTAATATATCAGTGAGCTACTCATGTTTGTTTCATTCTTTAGATCTAACGTTAGTTCTAGTAATGACTAACGCTATGTCAATTTTTTACTTTTGAAAATTCCATTGATCCCTTTCAATCTACTGTTACCTGCGCTTAGACTGAGATGCATATAATGAGCAAAAATATCTATGAGAAGAAGAACCAAAAAATTATTGGCATTTAAATTTGGATTCCGGCGCTAAAAGCATTTCGAAAGGTGAATGGATAGTTCTGCGTAAGTCTTTTAAGTAAACCGGGAAGAAGAACATTTGCGAGGAGAGGCTTTGGATGAAGAAAAAACTAATGGATATCTTGGCTTGCCCCATCGACAAATACTACCCCCTCGAGCTTCATGTTTTCGAGGAGAAAGAAGAAATTGTTGAGGGATTAATTATCTGTCCAAAATGTCTGCGGTGGTATCCAATTCGTGATGAGATTCCAGAGATGTTACCAGATGAACTTCGAGAGGAAAAAGACGAGTTGCCCTTTTTGAAAAAGTGGAAAAGCAAAATCCCTAAGAAAATCCTTACAGAAGGAAAACCATTTAACTTGGAAGCAAAAGACAAAAGGAAAAGTTGATTCATATTTTGCCGAACTTGATTTTTATTGAGCTGCTTTTTTCAGAGGATTTTATAGCGGCTTCAGCGATGATTAAGGCTTTCAAGCCGTCAACGCCTGTAACCTCGGGTTCTCTATCTTGAAGTATGCTTTCTGCAAAATGTTGCAATTCCAACTTTAACGGTTCTTTCCATTCGTACCGCGGCTTCAAACTTTTCTCCGAAGTTTCCACAGTAATTTCCTGTGTGAGATAATCAAGTGACATGATAGCGTCGCTGCCTGTAAGCGTCAATTTCCTAATCCTGTCCGGTGTCAGCCAGTTTGCTTCAATAAAAGCGGTTTTTCCCTGCTTGAAGGTGAGCATTATTTGAGCATAGTCTTCATACTTAGTGTGCCTAAGATTTCCAACACGCGCGTAAACCGTTGTGGGATCTTCTTCAAAGATTTTCCGCATGACATCTATTTCGTGAATTGCATAGTCCTTTACAACTCCTACGTCGCCCACTCTTTCGGGCCACTTCGAAACCCTTTTTGCAGTTGCTGAAACAAGTTCGCCGATTTCTCCTTTTTTCAACATGTCTTTTGCTCGTTGAACACTTGGGTTGAATCTTTCTATAAACCCAACCATTAAGCATTTATTTTCTTGTTTTGCGAAGTTTACAATTTTTCTTGCTTCTTTGATTGTGCTGGCTAAGGGTTTTTCCACCAGTGCATGTTTCTCTGCTTTTAATGCTCTCACGGCCTCAGTTGCATGTGTTGTTGTCCACGTGCAGATGCTAACCGCTTCGATGTCTTTTCGCTTCAACAATTTTCTACTATCGCTGTATGCTTCGACACCGTATTGGTTAGCAATGTTTCTTGCTTTTTCGATGTTCACGTCACAAACCGCTACAAGCTTTGTTTCTGAGAGTTCGCTGAATATTCTCACGTGATTTTTGCCCCAAAAACCTACACCGATAACTGCCACGCCAATCTTATTCATCTTGTCCAAACCCCTCTTCCCAAACCACGATATACAAACCCATATTTCTCTGCCTTTAACGGATCTATGACATGGGCCATGTCTACTATTGCTGGCGATTTTTTAGCCAAAAACTTGATTTTTTTCAAGTTTAATCGTTCAAATTTCGAATGCCCAACCAGAATGATTATGCAGTCTGTTCCTTCAGTGGCTTTTGACAACGTTTCTGCTTCAAAACCAAGCTCTGTTAACTCTTTTTTTGAAAAGAATGGGTCGTAAATTTGTACTGTTCTCACTTTCTTTTTGAGAAGATTAATAATGTTTTCTGTCAAAGTTCCAGGTTGTTTCTTGGTATTAGGATGCTTGGAAACTCCTAATACGGAAACCTTTGCTCTTCTTACCGTTTTACCACAAACTTTCAATGCGTCTTTAACCAAACGAAATGTGTACTCCACAATTTCATCATTTATTTTTCTAGCCAAGAGCGGCAAACGAAGGTTAAAGTTCACGTTTTCAGCTTCTTCCAAAAGTAAATACAACTCTTTCTGAAATAAATCATCAGCTATACCAGGCAATAACAAACGAAACTTAGAGTCCTTGTTAGCAATTTTCAGAACTTCAAGAAGGTCTATTTTGAGTTTTTCACATAAAAAGGCAAACTCATTTGCCAAAGCTAGGTTTGTCTCGTTACATATGCTTTGGAAAAGATTTACTACCTCAGCAGTTCTTATATTGCTTACTTTCATAATCTTTGAGTTAGTAATTTTGCTCAAGATGAAGCTTGCTGTTCTGAGGCTTAATTCGTCAAGTGCCCCTACAACTCTTGGAGACCTAGAAACTTCACTAAATTTTTCTAGCGAATTTGTATCAATTGGACTTGATGCTAAACCAAAATCTACTCCAGCTTTTAGTCCTGACGCTTTTTCCAAAACCTCGCGCATAGCGCTTTCAACAATTCCAGGTCCTGTTGCGCTGACAAAAAGAATTAAAGAGCCTTTTTTTAGCCCCATGCCCACCTCTTTGCATGTTTTTTCTAATAATGAATAGTTTGGTTTTTTGTTTTTGTCAATTATCGTCTGAAGAGCGATGACAATAATGTCACTTTCAGAAACAGCTTTTCTAGCATCCGAAGACGCTGTGAAAATGCCTTCTTTTACATATTTTTCTAATGTTCCATAAGCTTTATCTTTGAAAAACGGGAACCGTCCTCTCTTTAACAATTTAAGTATATGCGGATTTGCGTTTACGCCTATTACTTGGAATCCGGCATTGGCAAATAGGTAAGCATAGGCTACACCCATCTCGCCACATTCAATTATACTGACTGTGTATTTTCTACATTTTTCGAAGCTGTTGATATCTTCTTCGTTGATATTCATTATATTAGGCATCTTTTTCACTTTTACGAACGTTTATTTTTAGGTAGCCTTCGTAGGTTTAAGGCTTGTTTTGATTTTTTAGGGGCTTATGATTTGTTGGAGTTTTTGTTTATATTCTTTGACTAGCTGGGACGCTTTTTCTTTTGTTTTTGCCTCAGCATAGAATCTGTATATAGGCTCAGTTCCGCTTGGTCTTATGAGAATGGAGCTTTTATCTAGAAACCATAATTTTATGCCGTCGATTGTTTCAGGCTTCAAGTGTTTAACTTGGGCAATTAGTTTTTTTAGCACCAAATTTTTTTGTTCGTTCGGGCATCTTATTTTGTCTTTTTTAAGATAGTAACGAGGTAAAGCATTCAATAACTCGGAGAGTTTTTTGCCAGTTTTCGCCATTATATTCAAGATAATTGCAGTTGTCATTGCACCGTCACGTACTGGTTGATGAGGCCCATAAAATACGCCTCCGTTTTCTTCTCCGCCCAATTTTGCCTTCAATTTCTTCATAGTATAGGAAACGACTGTACTGCCAACTTTTGTCCAAACTAGATGCCCACCATATTTTTCTGCAACATCTTTGACCACTTGTGATGAACTTACAGGTGTAACGATTGTTTCTCTCTGATTTGTTTGTAGGAAGTCTTTTTCTACGAGGGCGAAGGTGCGATCTCCCCATTGTATTTCACCTGTCTCGTCTACAAAAATAGAGCGGTCTGCGTCACCGTCGAAAGCTACTCCGAAATCTGCTCCAACCGCTTTTACCGTGGTCGCTAGGTCCTTTAGGTTTTCTGGTCTGGGTTCTGGTGGTCTGTTTGGAAATGTTCCATCGATGTTTGGGTTTATTGTAGTAACTTGGCAACCTAGTTCTCTAAGTAAGTACGGTGTTGTCAACCCGCCTACGCCGTTGGCAGCGTCCACGACAATATGGTAATGTTCTTTTCTAATTGCAATTACATCAACATGCTTTTTTATAGCATCTTTGTATTCATCCAAGACTCTAGGTAAAGAGTATACTTGTCCGATTCTACGCCAACTAACGTGTGTAACTTTGTTTTCAAAAAATATGTTTTCGATTTCGATCTCTTGTGGCCTTGAAATTTCTACACCATCTTTTGCCATCACTTTTATTCCATTATATTCTGGGGGGTTGTGTGATGCTGTGATCATGACGCCGCCGTCCATTTTATGACTTTTAACTGCGTATTGGACGCATGGTGTGGGCGCCATTCCAGCGTCATAGACATTGCACCCTGTTGAAACTAGTCCACTTATGACCGCGTTTGCCAGCATGAGGTTGCTGATTCTACCATCGTAGCCTAGGAGAATCTCACCTTGTTTGAAAAACGAACCGATAGCTTCGCCGATTTTTATTGCAAACTCTGGAGTTAACTCTTTGTTAACTACTCCACGAATGCCATTTGTTCCAAACAGCCTTTTTAATCTCACCATTTGCCCATGCTTCTCTGTCACATTATACATTTAGATGTAAGTATATTTTTGGAGACTTCTTTCGAAGGACAGACTTTGACATTTTGGGTGAGCGTGATGTTGTCTTGAATTATGGAGTTATCACCTATTAAGCATCCCTTTTCGATTTTCACTTTTTTTCCGATGGTGGCAGACTCGCCTATTATAGCTCCTTCAACGGTTGTATGATCTAAGATCATAGTGTATGGGAAAACTATCGAGTTCATGATGTGAACTCCTTTTCCCACAGAAACGTTCTTTCCAAGAGACACATTGGGGCCTATCACTGATTTTTCTCCCACAGTCACCCTTTCTCCTATGGCTACTGCTTCTTTGATTTCCGTGTTCTTTCCAATTCTCGCTTTTATTAAACGAGTATCAGTTTCCATTTTTGCTTCAAGCCAAAGTCTATTGGCTTTAATGTAGTCCGCTGGCTTTCCAACATCAATCCATAAGCCTTTAATCTCGTGACCGAATAGCTCTCCTTCTTTCGCAAGTTTTGGAAAGATTTCCCGCTCTATCGAGCAGCATTTGTCCGCTGGAATGTAGTTGAAGATATCTGGCTTGAAAACGTAAATACCTGCGTTTGCTAAGTTGCTGGGTGCCTTCTTTGAAGGTTTTTCTACAAATCTTGTGATACGGTTTTCCTTTGTTAGTTCAACTACTCCGTAGCGGCTAGGGTCTTCAATTCTGTAAAGCGCTATGGTTGCTATGCTATCGTTTTTTTTGTGTTCTTCCATAATCTCTGAGTAATTAGCATTGGTTAGGATGTCACCATTTAGCACGAAAAAAGGGTCTTTCCTTCCCAATAACTTTTGAGCTTGTTTTACAGGGCCCCCGGTTCCTAAAGCTCCTTTAGAGAAGCAGGTGGTTTTAGGTTCCGGCGGGACATCTCTGGAGTAATGGATATTGATTCCATGTATTGACCTGCCAAAAGCTTGTTCGAGAGCGTCTGCCATAAAGTTGACGGCTAGTATTACTTCTTTTACATCGTTTCTCGCTAATCTTTCAACCGTCAAACTAAGAAGTGGTTTGTTGGCTATTGGAAAAAGGTGCTTTGGTCTTGTGCAACTTAATGGACGCAGTCTTGTTCCGAATCCTCCTGCTAAGATTAAAGCTTTCAATGCTCTCCTCGTTCTCCGAATAGGGATTTAGATTCTGTAAATACCCAACTAAAAACTTTGTCAAAAAATCGAGAGCCATTAACACACTTAAAGCAGTTGTTTTCTAATTATCAACATTTTGCTTATTTAGTGATTTACTCTCTTCTGTCAATCTTCTTTGTATTCTGGGATAATTTCTTTGATGCCTTGTTCTTCTTTTTTCAATTCTTCATCTAGTTCTCGCCAGAATTTGGTCGCTTTTGCATAACTTTTTTTGCCGAGCTTTTTACCCGTATTTGTGTAGAAACTCTTTCGGGGACCCTTTTTCCCGCTGCCTATTTTCATCATCTGTCTTATGGTGAGTTTCTCTTCCGCTATAAAGTAGTGGAAAACTCGAGCAACTCCGATGTTTCCACACGCACAAGAGAGAACAGCTACATCATAGGCTACCTTAGCTTCAAGGGTTTTTGGTTCCTCTAATCCTCTAAGTCCATGAGATCGTATGCAGTGTATTATCTCTTCAGCCTCTTCCTTTGTAAATCCTGAGCTTGTTAGGTATCTCGGCGCAACTTCTGCACCTAAGGTGTGGTGATTCTTTTCTCTTGTAGGGTAAAGTCTGCCGATGTCATGTAATAACACGCTTGCCAGAACTATTTTCATATTTGCTCCTTCTCTCTCACCGATGATTATGCTTTTAGCGAGGTCCCGAAGTATGTGGTTCCAGTTGTGATGCACAAGTCCTCTAGTAGAGAAGTCATGTTTCACCATTTTGTATAATGCTTTTAATTCGGCAAATTTTGAAAGATAGTCGTCAAGTTTCACTTTCTTTATCTCCTTTCACAACTGTAAAAATGGCAGATTAGTTTGTTATTCCCATTCTATTGTTGCAGGTGGTTTGTGCGTGATGTCATAGACCACTCTGGTTACCTCGGGTATCTCGTTTGTTATCCTCGAAGAAATTTTCTCAAGAATTTCGTAGGGAATCTTTGCAAAACTAGCGGTCATGGCTTCCTTGCTTTCAACGATTCGCACTGCGACCATGTAACCGTACGCTCTAGAATCTCCCTTAACTCCGGTGCTTTTGGTATCTGTCAAAACCGCAAAATACTGCCACAATTTGTCTCTGAAACTAGTATTTTCAATCTCTTCGGCAACGATTTTGTCTGCCTTCTTTAGGATATTCAATTTGCTTTCTGTAACGTCGCCTATTATTCTCACAGCTAAGCCGGGTCCAGGAAAAGGTTGCCTCTTAACAATTTCATCTGGTAGTCCCAACTTTTTGGCAACTTTCCGTACCTCATCTTTGTACAAGTCTCTTAAGGGTTCTACAACTGCTTTGAACTCCATTTTTGTCGGCAAGCCAGCAACATTGTGATGTGTCTTTATCTTGTCCGAAAATTTTCGAAATCCTGATTCAATTCTATCTGGGTAAATGGTTCCTTGCAAAAGATATTTTGCGTCGATTTTTCTTGCTTCTTCTTCGAAAACGCGGACAAACTCCTCCCCAATAATCTTGCGTTTCTGCTCAGGGTCAGTTATGCCTTTTATTTTTTGCAAAAATCTTTGTCGAGCATCGATGGCTATGAAGTTAATGTCAAATTTTTGAAATGTATTTTTGACAAATTTTGGTTCATTTTCCCGCATGAACCCGTGGTCTACGAATACTGCTGTCAAGTTTTTGCCCACAGCTTTGGCTGTTAGGGCCGTTACGGTGCTCGAGTCTATGCCACCACTTAACGCTACTATCACTCTATGATCGTTTATCATCTTTTTTGTTTCGTCTATCGCTTTTTCTATGAAGTCTTCCATTGTCCAGTTCGGCTGGCATCGGCACACCTCAAAAAGAAAGTTTTTCAGCATTTTATCTCCATTTTCTGTGTGAATTACTTCTGGGTGCCACTGCAACCCATAAGTAGGGCTTTTTTTGTGGCGGAAGGCGGCGACTGGACAGTTTTCGGTGTGTGCTAAGGTTTCATATTCATTTTGAAGACTATAAACTGTGTCACTGTGGCTCATCCAAACCTTCTCTTGCCCACTTAAACTTTTCAACACGCCAACAGGTTTATCTATTGATGCATAAGCGATGCCGAACTCTTTTTTTTCTGCAGGTTTAACCGCTCCTCCAGTGATATGAGCTATTAGTTGATGCCCATAACACAAACCCAAAACAGGCAGATTCAACTCGAGGATACCAAAGTCAATTTTGGGTGCATTTGGTTCAAAAACGCTCTGGGGGCCGCCTGACAAAACAAGACCTTTAACATTGACTCTTTTTTGCCAGTTTTCTATTTCAGTAGGTGAAATGTCGTGAGAAACTATTTCTGAGTAAACATTGTTTTCCCTTATTCGCCTTGCTATTAAATGGCAGTATTGGCCGCCGAAGTCTAGAACTAGAATGGTATCTACTCTCATATCTATCTCCTGTTGGTTTTTCTGAATAGTGAGAAAAGGCTGAGTTACTTTACTGTTACGGTTTTAAACGTTTGCTTACTTGTTCCGTGAGGGGTCGCTTTAATAATCAATTGCTGAGAATGAACGACTAAATGAGTTGAACCCCTTTGGTGCCAGAAATGTAATACTAAGAATATTCTTGGCTCAATATTCTGCAACAAATGTGGATCGCCATTGGATTTTAAAAATGGAATCGAGTTAGATCAAGTGAGAGCAAAGTTAGATAGATAGTTTAACAGGCTGGCTGAAGATTCCTCAAAAGTTGGATGAACTCTTGAACTTACTCAAAAGCATATAGTCTTTCCTTCGCACAAGCTTCCATCAAACCTCCTGAACCCTGTGGTGTTCTATTCAGGACTTCAAAATCTTCTGCAAAAATGGGGTTCGTATACTAGGTTGAAGTTCGAACTTAAAAGTTATTACTATTGTATAGATTACAGTTTTACTAGTAGAACAGTTTGGAAACTATGCGCCCTTGCTCACGTACACACACAACAAGAATGGGGAGATTAGGAAGAGTATTGTCAATGGATTGAATCCAAAACCAGGATGAAAAAATCGACATACTCGACGTTGTAATCTTCGCCAGCTCCTACGGAGCCAGTTACCT
>JBHIEO010000011.1:0-18731 GCA_046760665.1 Bathyarchaeia archaeon | reverse complement strand
TATGTGTGTGACCCATAGACCTCTCTAGATTTATTTGGCTCAAATAGAATCTAGACAAAAAAGTTACACACTCATATTTTTTTAACAATAAACAACAATTCTTTCTCTAAACAGTCGGTATTAACAGGCTTCTCAACAATTCTACCTACTTCCTTTCCTTCTTTATCAAAAACGATGATTAATGGAATTTTCTCTACGCCAAAACTCCTTACCTCAATAGGCGAAGGTGGAACTCGCCACCTTACAGAAGGGTTCAACACATCCCGTTTAAGCCCGCCAAATACCCTTACCTCTAAATCAGCAACTTCTGAAAGCAGAGCTAAGGTTGACACATAAAACGCACAATCTTTACACCACTCTGCCGAAAAAACTACAACCACAAATTTGTCCGCCAAAGCCCTTAGTTTCTCAGCGCTCACACTATCCAATCGATAATCTCGTTTATTCGTCAAAAACTTTTTACGAAACGGTTCCTTTATTGAGACAATGTAATTCTCAATAGAAACGGTTTTCTTTCGTATCCGCTCCAGATTAACTCTCACCTTTACTTACCCCAAAAGCGAAACGTTGAAATCTCCTTGCAAAAACGGGTTATTACGCTTCTCTTCTCCAATCGTAGACTTCGGTCCATGACCTGGATACACTACAAACTTGTCAGGTAAAATAGCCAACTTCTCCCGTAAAGACCGCATAATTTCTTCACCAGAACCTCCAGGCAAATCCACACGACCAATCGAACCAGCAAATAAGGTGTCGCCAGTAAAAACGCAATTCTCACCAACAAGTGAAACGCTTCCGGGACTATGTCCAGGCGTATGCAAAACTCGCAAAACAACGTCCCCAAACCCAACAACATCGGCATTCTTGAAAAACCCATCAGCAACAGGCGACACCACGCGAAAGCCAAAAAACCCAGCCAACCTTTTCCCCGCCTCACTTAACATATTTGCATCCAATCTATGAATCAAAATGGGCGCATCAGTTGCGCCTTTAACAATTCCATTACCGCATGTATGGTCAGGATGACCATGCGTATCAACAATAAACTTGACCTCCAAATTGTTTTCTTTCAAAACCTCTAAAACCTTTCCTGCTTCGCCTTGACGGTCAAAACCAGGGTCGATAACTATCGCTTCTTTAGTTTTGCTACACCAAACCACGTAGCAGTTCGTAAACAACGAACCCACAGTTAACATTTTCAGGTGCATCTAACGATTCTTCCAACAACCAAAAATACAATTCAGCTTTAAGAATTTACCTTTTCTTACAATTTAAAAAGGTAAATTAGAAACTAATGCTTAAATTCAATAACCTTCTAATACCTTAAAGCAGCACTGAGTAGTCGACACCCATGAGTGAACCATCTCCTTTAGAACGACAAACAGATTCCACTATTGTCGCCCAATTTGATCAAATTCAATCTTTGGTTACTGCTGAGTTTGATATAGAAGAATCTTTAATAGAACATGGCATCCCAACATTTTATGTGAAACTAAGATCAGACTCAAAACAAGCCTTCACTCGGCTGGTTAGAAACTTAGCCAATATAGGCTTCACACCAGTGTTAAGAAAGAGAAAAGAAAGAAACATAATAAAAATAGCGCCCAAACCAAAAATGAAACCAAGTCGACCCATAATTAACGTAATCCTATTTCTGCTAACCATCATCACAGTGTTCATTACAGGATATTTTTTCTCCATTGAACTAGTCAGCAATGTTCCCCAATATACACTAGACCCATGGATAGGAGCTTCTAGTTTCACTTTAGCACTATTAGGAATCTTGGGTGCCCATGAAATGGCTCACAAATTCGCTGCAAACCATCACAAGATGGAGGCAACAATGCCATATTTCATTCCCGGTCCGCCTCCGTTATTTGGGTTTTTGTTTGGAATTGGGACCTTTGGTGCGGTTATTGTACAGAAAGAGACAGCGCCCAATAGAGACGCGTTATTTGATATTGGCGCTAGTGGACCAATTGCTGGATTTATTGTTACAATTTTTGTTTCTGCTCTTGGTCTTATGGTATCACCAATAAAAGCAACCGAGAAGCCTTTGCCTGGTGGAGGGCTTCCTATATCGCCTCTTTTTGTACTTCTGATGGAAGCTCTTGTGAGCATCCAGCCAATTCACGGCAGGAATTATTATTACATTTTTTTGCATCCTGTAGCCTTTGCTGGGTGGATAGGGATGTTTGTTACTTTGCTTAATTTGTTGCCTACCGGTATGCTTGATGGTGGTCATACTTTAAGAAGCATCATTAACGACGAGCTTGCTCGCACTGTTTTCACTGTGTTTTCAATTTTGATACTTCTATTCACGGGACAGTGGATAATGTTGGCTTTTGTTCTTTTCCTTTCCATGTACAGACATCCAGGACCTTTGGATGACGTTTCAAAACTATCTCTTTCAAGAAAGCTGGTCGCTGCCTCATTGATAGTGATATTTGCTCTTTGTTTGTTCATTTTCTAGGAGAAAAAAAGGAAAAACTTTAGATTTTGTTGGTTGGTACTGCAACCAAAGTTTCCACGGTGTAGTTGGTGTTGAACCCTGTTTGCATAACAAATTTCATTGCAGCAGTCTCACTAGCAGCTTCAAATATAATGATGCCATCGTATCGTCCAAAAGTGAAAAAGACTTCACGTATAGTTATGCCCTTTGGGGCTTTAAGTGTTTTTAGATGTTTTACTGCGTCGGCGCCTTTTCCTTTCGGAGATAGAAGTGTTACAAATAGCATATGGCTTCCTCGGATGAGTATATGGAGTTTTGTTCACTTAAAGATTTAGTGTGATGGTCGAAGAAGATAGTTCTTAAGTATGGCTATGGACACTTTCTTGTTATCTAACTCGTATTTGTGCCATTCTACTTCAAGGTTACCCTTGGCTTTTTGTAAGTGCACCTTTTTTGTGCGAACAAGCTCTGCCATAGTTTCAAGGTGGGGTTCTAACAGGTTTGTGCTTTCAGCATCCAGTTCTGCCAAGTATACCGCGTCTAAAACTTCTGTGGGTGTAAACCCTAGTTCTTTCCGCAATGCTTGGACGCGTCGAGCTAGGTCTCGCATCAATCCTTCTCCTAACAAGGCTTCGTCTCGGTGAATATCTATCCATACATGCAAATTGTTTTCTGAGGCTTGACTTCCTTTCCTGCGCATTTCAGGTGTCATTTCAGCCAAAGTTTCGACGTATTCAACTGCTTTTACGTTTGCAAGTTCGAGGAACAAATTTTCAATCTTCTTCACAGCGTTTCGTGTGTTTTTCGGCCCAGCTAATACAGCTTTCTTCAGTGGCCATCGACGCTTTAGTTCGGCTGCTTGCCTTGCAGAGTATGTTAGGGAAACGTATTTGAGAAGTATTTCGAACTCTCGTTCTAGTTCTGGTGCAACTAGTTTTTCGTTGGGAGTCGGCCACTTTTCAAAGTTCACAGATTCTAGTAATGTTTTGTCTAATGCCTTGTGAACTTGTTGGTACATGCCCTCGCATAAAAATGGCGTGACTGGATTGAAAAGTAAGTTCAGGGTTCTCAGCGTCTGCCAAAGTGTAGCATATATCGTAAGCCTGCGGTTTCGAGTTTTTTGGTCGTCGCTCCAAAGTTCATGTCTCACCATGGGAACGTATTGGCGGCTTAGAAAATTGACAACGAACTCTTCTAGCTCTGAGAGGGCGAAGTTGAATTCGCAGCTTTCAAGCTTCTCAGTAACACTTTTCACGGTGTTTTGCAGTTTTGAAAGCAACCAACGGTCTGGCGGCTTTAAGGTTTCCTTTGTTTTTGCCCATTCTAACGTGTGTCTTTGTGGGTCGAAATTGTCGTATTCTGCATTTTGCATGAAAAAGCGGTAGAGGTGATAAAGCGTGCTGAGAACTTGATAGGGCCGTTTGCTTAACTCTTTCACGTCGAAATTCATCGAGTCAATTGGTGAACATTTTCGAAGCATGTAGAAACGGAAGAGGTCAGCAGAGTATTTACCTAGAACTTCGTTGGCGTCGATAACGTTGCCAAGGCTTTTACTCATTTTGCGTCCTTTCTCGTCTAAAGCGTGACCATAAAACAGAAATGCATCATAGGGTGGCTCTGCCTTTTTTGTCATTATTACATGTTCGAGCAGTAGCGTGTTTGCCCACCCTCGTGTTTGGTCTATAGCTTCTACAAGAAAGTCAACTGGCACGTAATGTTTAAACTCTTCATCAGTAAATCTTGCGTAAGGTGCAGCGCCACTATTATGCCAAGTATCCAGCACGAAAGGTTCACGATGCATTTCGCCACTACACTTTTCGCATCTGAACACAACACGGTCTATCCATGGTTTATGGAGCTCAAAATGGCCTTTAGGAGGCTTTAGAGCTTTCTCGAACAACTCTTTCTTGCTTGCCACTAAAACTTTGTGTCCGCATTGATTACATCTCCACACAGGAAGGGGGGTTCCCCAAACTCTTTCCCTCGAGAAACACCAAGGTTTGCCTTCGCGGAGAAACGCTAAGAAGCGGTTTTTCGGGGGTTCATAGTAATATTTGACTTTCTCTGCAGCCTTGACAATTCTGTCATTTATTTTGTTAGTCCAAAGGTAATATTCTCTTCTAGCAAACCACACGAGTTTATGATGAGAGCGCCAGCAAGTCGGATATTCGTGGCGTATTCGTTTTACCGATACTAGCAGGTTTCTTCTCTGCAGTTCTTTGACAACCACATTATCTGCATCTCTTGCAAACAAGCCAGCGAATATGCCCGCATCTTTGGTAAAATTAACTTCATCGTCAAAGGGAGCGTAAACAGGAACTTTGCGTTTTTGCGCTGCGATAAAGTCTTCTTCACCATTTCCAGGTGACAGATGAACGACACCTGTAGCAGCCGTCACATCCACAAAGTCTTCGCAGACAACCGTATGCACAAGGGGGTGTTCATCAAGTTCTCGCTGTCTCGGAACACCGTCTAGGAATGGGTAGTCGTATTTCAGCCCTTCCAGTTCTTTGCCTAAAAATGTGTCAATAACCATATAATCTTGGACTTCAAGTTCTTCCATCGTCGGTTCTACACGTTGTCTTACCATTATCCAAGTTTCGTCTTTCACCCTTACTTTTGCATATTCTGCATCTGGATGCACAGCTAACATCAAGTCAGTAACCAACGTGAAAGGCATAGTAGTCCAAACGAGAAAATATTCGTCTTTTACCTTTGCTACTTTGAACTTGAAATAAAGCGAAGGATCTTCAACTTCTTCATAGCCCATACCCACTTCTGCATTGCTTAACGAGGTTTGGCAGTGGGGACAGTAAGCCACAACATAGTGGCCTTCGCCCAGCAATTCTTGCTCCCAAGCACGTTTGAGATACTTCCATTCTCGCTCTATATACTCATCTAGGTAAGTCCAGTAGGCTTTTTTGTCGTTTATGAATATCCCTGCTTTGACGTCTGCGTTGTGCCAAGCATCATAATACTTCATTATAGCCTTTTTACATTCTGCTACGAATCGCTCTTCTCCCACTCTATCCAGCAAGTCTTTTTTGTTTTTTACGCCCAATTGACGTTCTACTTCTAACTCAACTGGTAACCCTTGGCAGTCCCAACCACTCCAAAAAGGAACGTAAAAACCTTGCATTGACTTCCAGCGGTAACGTAAATCCTTCATGATCCGCCCACGAACGTGACCTACATGGGGATATCCGTTTAGCGTCGGAGGGCCTTCTACATAGCCTAAAACACCTTTGTTATTTTTTAGCCTCAGTTTTTCCAGTTTCTCTGCTATGTGGTTTTTTTTCCAAAATTCACGAACTTTTTGTTCAAGTTCAAGCGGGCGATAGCCTAGGGTAAGCCAACGCTTAGAATCGGGTTTGAATTTGACGGTCACCTTTCATTAACACATCCCGCCAACCACAAAAAACCCATACACCCATATAACCTTTTTGAACCACTCTTTCAGAAAAGATGCTCATTGGTCAACTTTGGCTTACCACCAATCCCACCAATAATGACGTTTGAAAACCCAAGTTCAGCCAACCTGTCAGCTATTACATGAGCGTACTTCTGAAATGTGTTAACAAAGACTGAGGGGCCAGTGTCAATAGAATACCAGCATTCTACGCCACTATTTCGTAGCTTAGTTACTTCACGTATTAATCGAATGGTATCTGGCTCCCAAAGAACTAAGTGCGATTTGCCAGTCATGGTAATTGCATGAAGGTTAAGCGTGTCTTCTTCGGCAAGTCGACCAATTGTAGCGATGTCACCGCTCATTATGGCTGACTTCATTATCCTTGTTAAATGGCTTATGTTTCTAAGCCTTGCTTCGAAAAGAGGAGAGCTTAATACCTCAGCGTGTGCTTCGTCTGTTTTTATTTCGGAATGTATAGGCACAATGACCATGGAGAAGTCTATGTTGTCTGGAGAGGCTAGCTGTTCGGCGTAAGAATGCTCATCTTTGTTTGCGTGCCATAATGCAAAGCCTCCCGCAAGGCTTCTTGTAGCTGAACCAGCGCCTAATCTTACAATTTCTGAAAGCAGAACGTAATTGAGATGCAAATTTAACGCCTTGCTTGCTGCTACGCCGAGAGCTGCAAATCCAGAAGCTGAAAAGCCTAGTCCCTTTCCTGTCTTGACGTTGTTTTGGGAAACTACCTTAAAAAACCCTGGATATTCCGCCAACTTCTTCAATTTGCTTAACACAATTTCAACTCTTTCCTTGTCGCGGTTAGTCACATGTTTTCCATTAACTACGACGATGTTTTCTTTAAGGGAACCGTCGACTTCTACCGTTGTTATGGAGTGTAAAGCGTCGACACACACGGAGATACTGTCATGAAAGGGGATTCTCTGATTAGGCTTCTTTAAGCCATGATATTTAATTAATCCCTGAATAGGGTGGGCGATTGCTGTCGCTTTCATAAGCCAACCCTTTTGTTTTAAACTTTAAATTGATATTTTCCTTCCGTCAAAGTCTCTTTTAAAGCATCCAAACTCATCTTTAACTTCCTGAAGCTGCTTGCTCGTAAAAACGGGGCCGTCGACGCATACGCGGTATTTGCCAATAGCGCAGCTGCCGCATAATCCTATAGCACAGCGCATCAGTCTTTCTAAACTTGCTTGCAACGATGTCTTGTGTTTTTCGGCTAACATAAAAATTTTGAAAAGCATTAACTCATTTCCACAAGCATAAATCGTGTCAAACTTCTCCTTCTTCAAGTTTTCTTCAACCAGTTCAGTAACAACTCCTTTGTAACCATAACTTCCATCCTCGGTAGAGGCAAATATTCTAACTTCAGTTTTCGGAAGCATACTATTTATCTTGGACAAGAAAAGTAACTCTTTTTTCGTTTTTGCTCCTAGCAGAAAAGTAATCTTAGTCTTTAATTCAACTAGTCTCTCTGCAAGAAAGGCTAATGGGGCAATTCCAGTTCCACCACCCACGAGAAGAACACTGCCTTCAACAGGTTTGAAGCTGTTGCCGAGGGGACCACGAACCCCAACAATATCGCCTTTTTCTTTTCGGTGCAAAAGCATTGTGGCTTCACCAACATTAGCAACTGTTATTGACGCTAAACCATTGGGGCGAGTTGAAGAAAGGCTCATGGGAACTTCATCAAAGCCTGGAAGCCAAACCATAATAAATTGACCTGGCTTACTCTGGGCACAAAGTTTGTCGTTAAAGAAAAACGTCTTAATCATTGAGCTTTCTTTAACAACTTTCTCGATTTTCACTGTTCTTAGAAAGTTATTTTTGATGCGATAGGCCAACAACTTCTTTCACGCTACCGAATCCCTTTTTTTCCAAAAAAGCTTCAATTCCATCAGTAACCTGTTTGAACACGTTTAACCCCTTTGTGGCTATTGCGGTTCCTATCTGAACTGCAGAGGCGCCTGCTTGTAGAAATTCTACGGCATCTTGCCATCTCTCTATTCCGCCACATCCGATAACTGGAATTTTTACAGCATCGTAAATTTCGTATACACATCTTACTGCTATTGGCTTTATTGCAGGGCCAGACAAACCTCCTACTTTGTTTCCAAGAATTGGTTTGGCGGTTTCTATATCTATAACCATAGCTTTCACAGTGTTTATAGCAGTTATAGCGTCGGCCCCAGCTTTTTCAGCGGCTTTAGCCAATTCCGCTATGTCAGCAACGTTAGGCGTCAGCTTGACAAAGATTGGCTTTTCCACACTTCTCCTAGTTGCTTTAACAACTTTTTTAACTAGCTTCGGGTCTTGTCCAATTTCCGCCCCAGTTTTTTCAGCGTGAGGGCATGAGATGTTTAGCTCTAACGCGTCTGCACCTGTTTTCAAGGCTTTTTTGGCTGTTATTGCAAATTCTTGTGGCGAAAGGGCATAGATGCTTACAATTATTGGAGTACCTATTCCTTTTGTTTCCTGCATTTCTTGAGCGAAATGTTCAATGCCGGGGTTGGGAAGACCCATGGAATTAACTAGTCCACGTTCAACTTGAACTACTGTAGGATTTTTGTAGCCGCTACGGGGTTTCAAGCCTAAAGATTTTGTGACAATTGCGCCGGCACCTGCATCTGCTACGCGTTTTAATGTTGAACCCGACATACCTAATATTCCAGCAGCAAGCATCGTTGGGTTGTCTAACTTCAAACCAGCAATCTCTACTGTTAAACGGCCAATCATGAGGGAAAGCTCCATTTCAGTAAAGGTTATTCATTAGCAGAGATAAAGGTTAGGAAGGGTTTATTGAGAAAATCTTTAGTGAGGAGAAGAAACATGAAAGCGACAATTATAGTATCCTTAATAGGTGTTTTAGGCTTCGGTGAAGACGGTCAGCTAGTTGGTAAAATCTTGTTTAAAAAAGACCCAAAACTTGTCGCAGAAAAACTTCACGCAGTTGACTCTGGAAAAGTGATCAATGAAATAACTTCTCTGATTCAAAGACTGAAGAAAAAAGGCTACACCACTTTTGTTTTTGAAAATGTCGCAATTGCGAAAACTGTGAAGAAAAAACTGAAAGTTGAAACTGGCATTGCCCATCCTTCTTCAGAGGGCGAAATTTTACGCAAGAACATCAAAAAATTTGCCCAGGAAGCTGGGTTTATTAAACAACCACAAAAACTGCATGAGTTAATTCGTGAAGTTTCTCTAGAACTTACCCGATTAAGAGTGAAAAAGGCAGGGGGAAAAAGAGACCTAATGATTGCTCAAGCTATACTGAGCATTGATGACATAGATAAAACTGCTAACCTGTTTATGGGTCGAATACGCGAATGGTATGGCTTACATTTCCCTGAACTAGACAGAATGATAGAAAAACATGAAACCTACGCAAGACTTGTCCTAAACCTTGGAAAAAGACAAAACTTTACTGCTGAAAACTTGGAAAATGAAGGATTACCCGCGAACAAGGTTGCACAAATCACAAAAGCTGCAGAAAACTCCATGGGTGCAGAGCTAACAGACGTGGACATCGAACAAATTCAAACACTTTGCAAACAAACACTGGAACTCTACAGTCTAAGACAAGCCTTGCAAAACTACGCAGATTCCACCGTTGGAGAGGTGGCGCCTAATCTTCAAGCCCTTGTAGGCTCCTTGTTAGCAGCTCGTTTGATAGCGTTAGCTGGAGGACTAGCCAACCTTGCAAAAATGCCTGCAAGCACTATCCAAGTTCTAGGCGCTGAAAAGGCTCTTTTCAGGGCTCTGAAAACAGGAACAAGACCACCAAAACACGGAATAATATTCCAAGATGCTTTAATTCATGATGCTAAAAAATGGCAAAGAGGAAAAATGTCAAGGGCCTTGGCTGGGAAATTAGCCATAGCAGCCAGAACCGACGCCTTCAGCAGCCGATACATCGGCAACTCCTTGAAAGCAGACTTGGACAAACGAGTTGACGAGATTAGAGAGAAATACCAAAAACCTCCATCACCAAGGGAACATAAAAAGTCTAAACCTCGTCGCAGACGTAGAAGGAGAAGAAAACGTGATCATTGAGGTTAACCCCCACCCAAAGTTCTCTGGAATCTACTGGATTACATTAGAAGACGGTTCACAAAGACTAGCCACCAAAAATTTGGTTCCTGGAAAGAACGTTTATGGTGAACGTCTAATTTCCCTCAAGGGTATTGAGTATAGACTCTGGGACCCGTATCGTAGCAAACTTGCAGCGGCCATTCTAAAAGGATTAACCACAGTGCCTATACAACCAAAGCATAAGATTTTATACCTTGGTGCAGCTTCAGGAACGACTGCCAGTCACGTTTCAGATATTGTAGGAGAAAAAGGACACGTTTACTGTGTGGAATTTGCTGCCCGGGCTATGCGTGAATTAGTAGATAATGTGTGCGCTTTTCGTTTCAACATGACACCCATACTGGAAGATGCAAGAATGCCAGAGAAATATGCAATGTTTGTAGAAAGGGTTGATGACATTTATTGTGACATAGCGCAGCCTGAACAAGCAATAGTTCTGGCAGACAATGCTCAGCGCTTCTTAAAGAAGTTTGGTTGGACTATGCTTGCGGTTAAGTCACAAAGTATCGATGTAACCAAAAAGCCAGTCGAAGTGTATAAGCAAGAAGTAAATATTCTGAAAAGTCGTGGTTTTGTTATAAAGGAAGTTGTTCAGCTTGAACCCTACAACAAAGCGCATGCCATGGTTGTATCAAAAATTTAAACCTCAAATTTCCTACGTATCTGATTCTAACATTTGAATTTATAAACATGTTTATATTCAACCTTTACGTATTGTTTTTATAATCGTGGGGGAGGAGATGGACAGAGTAGAAATTCTGGACAACGTTGAATCCCTTTTTGAAAAAGCAGGGTTTTTCCTCTCACAGAGATGTTGTGTACGACCAAGCTGTTTTGACTTTGTAACGCGAAAAGAAAAACAATTAGCCTTCGTCAAAGTTCACCCTAACATTGGAAATATATATGAAAGAGATGCAGGAGGGCTTACGAGTTTGGCTCGGCTTTTTTCTGGATCGCCGCTTTTTATCTGCGAAAAAACTCGAAGCAAACCGTTAGAAGACGACACTGTGTATTCAAGATATAATGTGGGTGCGGTCACCCTTAAAACCCTTGAAGATGTACTCCTTAAAGGAATGGAGCCGTTAATTGAAGCTGGGCCCGGAGGATACTATGTAAGACTGGATGGAAAAGTGATTAGGAAGAAAAGGCTAGAAAAAGGATTATCCATAGGTAAGATGGCCGAGATTATGGGGATTTCGCGTAGAACACTCTATGGTTATGAACAGGGGTTGACAAAGGCTTCTGTTTCAACAGCTTATAAGCTTGAATGGGTTTTGGGCATGCCTGTTGTGAAGTCCATTGACATTTTTCAATATCAAAAAGAAACTGAAGGTTTCTTTGCTGCTGCAAAGCGGATAATCAGTGAAAGCCGCTTTCTCCAATTTGTCATCAGAAAGCTCCGTCAGTTTAACTTCTCGGTTTTTCAGATAAGGCGAGCTCCTTTCGATTTTGTTGCAAAGACTCCGCAAGACAAGATTAGCCTTTTAGGAGCTGTTGCTTATGAGAAGGAGCGGGATTTCGAGGTGAGAACCGAAGAAATTGTAAGTGTTAGCAAGGTTGTAGAGGCACAGCCGATATTTGTTACAAATAGTAAGAAAGTTGTTGTTAATAAAATTCCTTTCATTTGCCGTGAAGAATTTGAGAAAATCAAATGCCCAGAAGATTTGATGGCTAAGCTTTGAGTATGTTTTCGTCTAACTTGGTTTGTTTTGTTTTTGCGTTTGTCTTAGCTGCTTTTGCGGGTTTCCAAGAGCAACGGACAAAGTCGGGGTATACACCGTATTTTTTTACTAGAGCTTCAAGGAAAACCTTGGTTTTCGGATCCGCCATATAACCACTTCCAAAGTCTCCATATTTAGCTTTCAACCTGTCTATGTTGCGGTCTCGTTCCACTTTAGCAATTATGGAAGCAGCAGAAACCACAGGATAGTTTTTGTCTGCTTTATGTTCTGATATCACTTCCACTGGAAAAGAGAGGCATTCTATGATATGTTGTTTATAGCGGTCTGCTAAGACATCAGATGCGTCGACAATAGCGACATCAGGTTTAAGTGTCTCAATTATTTTTGCCATGGTTTGCGCTTCTAAACGGTTAAGCTTGTGGAGTTTTCTTTGACTGTTGACTACTTTATCTATTTTATTTGGAGATAATGAGATGATTCGTGTGTTGATGGCAATACGTTTAATTTCCTTTGCTAGCCGTTCTCGTCGGTGACGCGACAAAAGCTTGCTGTCCTTTACTCCAATCTCTAAAAGTTTAGACTGGCTTCTTTCATCTATTAAAACACCCGCAATAATTAAGGGGCCCATGACACAGCCTCTGCCAGCTTCATCTACTCCTAGTATTCGCAAGTATCCAGCCTTCAATTTTTTTCCGAAAATAACTATGCATTTAAAGATTTATTAAGTGATTGAAAAAAAGAGACGACAAAAGTATGGAAGAACAGCCTCTAGAAAAAGGAAAGGAATCGACAAAAGGATGTCTAGCTTCCTTATTCTATAAAGAACAGCTTGGACAATAGACACCGTACAACAAATTGTTTTCCGCTATTTCTTTCTCTTGGTCAAGACGGCTACTTGACTCAGCAACGTGGAGGACCTGCCGCTCTCTACTTCCATGTCTGTAAACAGTGACCCCTTTGCATCCAAGTTCATAGGCTAGCCAAAAAACTTTCTCGATGTCATGGGGAGTTGCGCCGTTTGGAAAGTTAACGGTTTTCGAAACCGCGTTATGGGTGTACTTCTGGAAAGCTGCCTGCATGCGTACATGCCATTCCGGTGTAAGTTCATGAGCGGTGATAAAGACTTTTCTAATCTTTTCTGGAATTTCTTCTACGTGAGAGATTGAAGTTGTTTTGGAAATTTTTTTTATTAATTCATCACTGTAGATTTCTTCTTGAATCGCCATTTTCTCGAAATAGGGGTTTATCACTTTTAGAGTTCGACCTAAGCTTTCGGAGACATTTCTTGCATAAGAAACTGAAAACAGGGGCTCTATTCCTCCGGAACAACCAGCAATCTCACTGATGGTTCCTGTGGGCGCAATTGTAGTAATCGTGGCGTTTCTAATCATCTCGTAGCCGTTTTTCTCCCACGTGCTTCCATGAAAGTTTGGGAAGGAACCGCGCTCCTTTGCTAGTTCGACGGACATCTTTATTCCCTCGTCACGAACAAATTTCATCACTTTCTCAGCCGTTGTTAGTGCCTCTTGAGAGTTGTATGGAATTCCCATTTGAATGAGCATGTCAGCAAAGCCCATGACCCCTAACCCAATCTTTCTGTTTCCCCTCGTCATCTTCTCGATTTCTTCAAGAGGATATTTGTTAATGTCTATCACATTGTCAAGGAAATGCACAGCTGTTCTCACAGTTTCCCTTAACTTTTCCCAATCCACTTTGCCGTCACTAACCATCTTTGACAAGTTTATAGACCCTAAATTACAAGATTCAAAGGAAAGTAATGGTTGCTCTCCACACGGGTTCGTCGCTTCTATTTCTCCCACATGAGGAGTAGGATTATAATGATTTAATCTGTCAATAAAAATTATCCCGGGCTCACCGTTTTTCCATGCCATCATAGCAATCAAATTCCAGATTACCCTTGCCCTAAGAGTCTTCACAACCTTTCCATTTCGTGGATTTATCAATTCATATTCCCTATCGTTCTTAACTGCATCCATAAACTTGTCAGTAAGGGCAACTGAAATGTTGAAGTTGCTCAGCCGTCCCTCCTTTTCCTTTATTACGATGAAATCCAAAATATCGGGATGATCTACCCTTAAAATTCCCATGTTTGCTCCTCTCCGTTTTCCACCCTGCTTTATGACGTTGGTTGCAGCGTCGAAAACCGAGATGAAGGACAAAGGTCCAGAGGCAACTCCGCCTGTTGATTTCACAACGTCATTTTGAGGTCTCAATTTTGAAAATGAAAAGCCTGTTCCTCCACCAGTTTTGTGAACTAAGGCTGCGCATTTTAATGCATTGAATATGCTTTCCATCGAGTCTTCAACAGGTATCACAAAGCAGGCAGATAGCTGCCCTAGGTCGGTTCCTGCATTCATTAGAGTGGGGGAGTTTGGCAAGAATTCAAAGCTAACCATCGTCTGATAAAACAATTTTTCTGTCTGTACAACTTCTTCATCAGTTTTTCCATAAAGTTTGTCAGCAGAGGCAACCGCCTTTGCAACTCTTCTGAAGAGTTGGCTTGTTGTTTCAACAAAGTTTCGGTTCTCGTCGCGTCTCAGGTATCTCGCCGCAAGAATCACAATGGCGTTTAAGGGAAGCTTAAGGTCGTCCTCTACGCCTAGCGAAGCGACAGCTTTTCGTATCTCAGCTCTTTTTTGCCGATACAAAATGTAGGCTTTGGCGGTTTTTGCATGCCCCGCCTCAATCAACACCTTTTCCACTATGTCTTGAACATCTTCCACGCTAGGGATTTTGTCAGGAAAGTAGTCTTCAAGTACTTTAACAACTTTTTCAGCTAGATGTTCAGTTTCAGCTCTATCTCTGCCTCCAACTGAGCGTGCCGCTTTCCAAATAGCTTCAGATATCTTATTTTTGTCGAAATCTACGATTCTTCCGTCTCTTTTTCTTATTTTAGAGATTGTTCTTGTGAGTGTGTTTTCATTTTGAAGGGATAGTGTTTCTTTAGCGGACATAATTTCACCGTCTTTGCAGACGTACTCTACCAGAACTGGCGTCGAGCTTTTTGTACTATTTACAATAAAAAACTTGTTTAAGTATTTGTTGAAAATCTCCCCTCTTGTATTTCTAAAAGCTCGAACAAGTTTGCATTATAGCTGTTTACAAGCAAACACTGGAAAACCTTACAAACTTTCTCTTTTCAAGTTTTTTGCAGTTGCATGGTGACTTAAAGGTTATTTTATTGTTAAAAGGCTCATAATCTTATCAGTGATTAACACAGGAAGTTGAGCTCTAGTTTTTTGAGTGACTTCAATTATGTATGCATCTTTTCTAGATTTGATTTGTTTGACAATGGGATATTGAGCACGGTAATGGATTGTGCCAAGCACAGGTTTAGAGCAGTTAATCGCTTTTTTTATCGCGTCCTTAAAAGTCTCTGAAAGTAACTCCATGGGACCAATTTCATCTATTAGCACTATGTCTGCGTCTCTTAAGGCATTTAGTATGGCCATGACACCTATGGAGTTAAGGTCGTTTAGGTTGACTCGATATTTTCCGATTTTAGGACCTTTGGGTTGGCGTACGTGTGCGAGCCATCCTTTTTTACCTGATGCGTAGTCACGGATTTCGAAGCCTACTCGAACACCTTTTTCACGAATTTCTTGGCTTGTCATGCCACCTAGTTTGTAGCCTCTTGTTTTCAGTTCTTCTGCAACTTTAAGCAGCACAGTTGTTTTTCCTGTTCTTGGGGTACCTGTTATGAATATGAGCCGTCTCATGTTGTTGTTATAGTGTTGCATGAATTATTTTTAAATGTTGAAAACAAACGTGTTTTGGGATTGAGGGAAGAGTTTGAGGTTTTCCTTTCCTACAGAAACTGTTGCTGAAGGGGTAGTTCAGGTCATTGTGCCAAGGCTTCAAGCTTTTGTGAAAAAGCCTTCGGACTATGCGCCGTCAAAGGCACCAGTGTTTTACAATCCTGTAATGGAGTTGAATCGTGATTTAGCAGTTTTGGCGTTACAAGTTTTTCAACGCTTCGTTGGACGCGATTTGACAGTTTGTGAGCCGTTGGCTGGTTGTGGGATTCGAGGAATAAGGTTTGCAAAGGAGGTTGAAGGTGTAAAGAAAGTGATCGTTAACGACATTAATAGCGAAGCTTGTCGGTTGGCGAGGTTTAATGTTGAGAAGAATGAGGTCATAGATAAGGTTGACGTGAAGAATAATGACGCAAATTTTTTGTTAAGTCGTTTTGCAGCTCCTCGAAGGCGGTTTGACTATGTTGATGTTGACCCTTTTGGTTCGCCAATGCCTTATGTAGATTCTGCGTTGAGGGCGCTGCGAAGCGGTGGATTATTGGCGTTGACTGCTACTGATTTGGCTCCTTTGTGCGGTATACATCCTAAAGCTTGCGTGCGAAAGTATGGTGGAAGACCGTTGCGAACCGAGTATTGTCATGAATTAGCTGTGCGTTTGTTAGCTGGAGGTTTAGTGAGGTCTGCAGCGAAATATGATGTTAGCGTCAAAGTGATGTTTAGTCACAGTTCGGGGCACTACATTAGGCTTTATGCGATGGTTGATTACGGCGCTAAAAAAGCAGATGAGAGTCTTAAAGACATAGGCTACATTAATCATTGTTTTACTTGCTTTCACAGAGAAGTAGCTCCGGGAATATTTCATTGTAAAAGAGAAAAATGCCCAGAATGCGGCAGCGAGATGAGCTTTGCAGGTCCTCTTTGGATAGGTAAGATAGTCCACGAAAATTTTGTGGCGTCCATGGAAAGAGAGGCAAGAACGAAGGCTTTCAGGCAGAAAAAGAAAATTCGCAGGCTTTTATTTTTAACGAAAAAAGAAGCAAGTGCTCATATCACATATTATAGGGTAGACAAGATTTGCGACAAGTTTGGTCTACCCGTTCCCTCAATAAGAAGAGTGGCTGAAGAGTTAGAAAAGGCAGGGTATAACGTAAGCTTAATCCACTTTAAAACCCAAGGCATCAAGACGGACGCTTCAGCTAGAACAGTGAAAGAAACAATTGCCAAAATTTGCTAAAAGTACTTTTGGCATTATAGGGCTGGCCTGTTCTGCTGTTTCTGTATACACAGAAAAGTGGCTAAATCTGCACGGGATAGAGAAATTCTCTATGGATATTTTTAACATAATAGATGATAAATGACGCGCCAAATAACTCACAATTTCTGCGTTCATAGAAGCCATGTGTGGCAATTCTTTTCAGCCTTTATTGCTGAATATAATCGCTATATACTTATCCAACGTTTTCTCCCATCTTTCCGAAGTCGTTAAGTCTTTGGCATGGCCCTTTCTCTTGTGTCTATCCTCTATTAACACGAGTAAAATACATAGAATGGTTGGGAATATGAAACTTAAAAAAGGAAAATTGTGGATATAGAAGTGATACATTAAAAATAATGCAACTATAGGAGCAAACAAACACATAATATTCTTAAGAACGTCATGTTACTGTTATGAAAACAAAAAGAATAATGATGACAAATGTTGATGTTGACGTCACTTTATAGCATTAATTGAAATGACGGGTTTTTCCTCCATACGCTCAGACGCGTATTTCGCTAGGGCCCTAAACTCTTCATCGTCTAAAACATGCTTTGCGCGTGCTAAAATCTCTAAACAGACTTCCTTGAACACCAAATCGGCACATCCTGCTTTAGCATCGTCGATCAGTTCCTTACAAGCCTCAAACAAGACGCTGTTCAATCAATTCCACCTCAACTAAAAGGGCAAAGAAATAAAGCATTAACCTTTACGACTCAAAAATCCATATTTAAAATAAGTTTTTGATTTCGACTTGACATCCAATTTGTAGATAGTAGCCCGTAAAAATGTATAAAATTAATTTGAACTAATGAGCTATTTATGATGAGGAACGAGGCAGAGAAACCTTAAGACTCCCGCTCCTTCATTTCTAAAGTGATGCATTGTATTTGGAGGAATGAAAACTACATAGCCAGGACCTACTTTCTTTCTTTTATCGCCACAGACAACAAGACATTCACCGTCCAATATGAAAACTTCATGTTCCCACTTGTGAGAGTGATGAGGTGTGTGTCCCCCTGGAGCCATTTCGAAACAACGCATTGCAAAGTGCTCTGCACCGTCGTCTTTAGTTATTAACCAACGAACTTTAGCTTCGTTGGCGCCGCATTCTGTCACGTTATCTGCCTCTACTTCAGAGTAGTGTAAAGCTTTGAACCCCATGCAAATCACACTTTCACAAGAAAAAATGGTTATATTTAAGGCTAATCCAACGCCTGTAGTTGACATATATCGGTTTTTGACATATGTTTTCAGGAAGAATACTAGCTTAATTAGTGGAAGTGTAATTTTTTTCTAGTGTTGTTATCTAGAAGGTCGTCTGTCATGGTCAGGAAGGGTGTTGCTGTTTGGGTTTTGGGCTCTTTAACTTTTTTAGCTGGATTACATGCTCTTGATGGTTTTTTGTGGTTGACAGGCAAAGAAAGTGAATCGGTGCTTTTAGCAGTTTATCCCTTCACCGGGCTATTGGGAACCGTTAATCCAGTTTTGTATTTATTCTGTTCTCTAGTGGCGGTGTTTTTGCTTTGGGGTGGAACGACGGTTGTAGCGTTGCGGAATCCTATTGAGACTTTCTTGGGGAAGGTACTAGAGGATGGGAGGAAGGAAAATCAGGCTGATGTGGAGTTGTTAGAAGCTAGGACAAGCATTTTGGAGATGATGAGTGAAACTCTGGCAAACAACAGTAAGTTGTTGGCTGGATTGCGAGACGTTGTCTTTAATGTGCGTAGCGAGGTTTTGAGACTTGAACCCTTGAATAAAAGTGTGGAAGCATTGAAAGACGATGTTGAAAGGATAAAGAAAATGATGAAGCGTTTGGAGAAGGAGATCAAGAAGTACAAGTTGTGTCCGGCTTGTGGGCGAGAGGTTTTGGCTGAATTTAGATTGTGCCCTTACTGTGGTGAGAATTTGCTGAAACCTGCGGTAGATAGTGGAGCGGTGATGTTAGCAGCTTTACCTGTAACGCGTGCCGAAGATAGAAAGAAGAAGTAGAAAAGTGTGCACCTTACTTTACAATAATTCTGGTTTTTTGTTACCATACATTCAT
>JBHIEO010000010.1:0-18871 GCA_046760665.1 Bathyarchaeia archaeon | reverse complement strand
GAAGTGGTTACGCTATAGTGTTTTAGGTATCATAATTCTAATGCTTTTCTCCCTCTATCTTCTAAATCCCGTAAAAGCCGAACCCGCAGCTATCCTCAAGGTTTCTCTTCCGGATGGCACATACGTCGGCCCCGATTCAGATCCATGGTTAAGCGAATGCTGGCTGTTAAACCTAACTGGAACATCCCAAACTTTTACTGTAAGAATCAACAACACAAGCGCTGCAAAAAGATCATACGACACGCATCTTATTATTGCCCTAAATGACATCGGATACAACAGCCTTGAAAATCTTGTTGTGAATAGCACTTCAATACCGAAATCAGCATTCCGATATGGCACCCCAACTCCATACAACCTTTGGACTTGGCCGTCGGGTGATGTTTATCCTACATGGTTTAACGATACCTATGTCAATGTTGGAACTATACCCCGCAAAGGGTACAAGGAAGTTGTAGTTTCTGTAACGTTTTCAAATACAATAGGCATTAGGATGCATTTTGACGCCTACGGGAGTAAAGTTGATCCACCTCCACCTATAAGAACCGGCGACATAACCCACAACTCCATTTCCGAAGATTCCACGATTTTGTTCCAACCTGGACCGCCTGCACTTCAACATCCAATAGCCAAGTTCTTTTATGATCCAGCCTATCCGAACACAGAGGAGGTGGTAACTTTCAATGCTTCCGAAAGTTACGATCCTGACGGCTATATCGTTAGTTATAGCTGGAATTTCGGAGATGGAACACCCATCGTGATAGAGAGCGACCCTGTAATAAATCACACTTACACAGCCTTTGGAAATTACACGGTGACACTAATTGTCACAGATAACGACGGTCTAACAGACAATTCCACAGCAACCTTAAGCGTCAGACAGCATCCAGTAGCTGCCTTGATTTTTTCACCGTCTGACCCACTGGAGCATGAAATAGTAACCTTCGATGCCTCAGCCTCAACGCCTGATGGAGGGGTCATTATCAGTTACGAGTGGAATTTTGGAGACGGAAACATCACGACAGTAACCTCCCCAAGCATAAACCACACATATTCCACGTTTGGAAACTACACAGTTACTCTAAACGTGACAGACAGCGAAGGAAAATGGGACACAGAATCCAAATCGATTATGGTTGAAGCTTTACCTACCGCTGACTTCTGGTGGTCGCCGTCTTATCCTTATACATTTGAAAATGTCACCTTTGACGCCTCAGACTCAACCCCTGACGGTGGGGTTTTAATCAGTTACGCTTGGAATTTCGGAGACGGGACACCCGTCGTTATAGAAAGCGACCCGATAACAATACACTATTACACCACAAACGGAAGCTTTACAGTAACCTTAAACGTGACAGATAGCGAAGGCGAATGGGATACAGAATCAAAGATAATCACCGTTCGCCCCCGAAGGTACTATTTGACAGTAAAGACAAATCCAGTCAACATCACAACGATTCAGGGTGAAGGCTGGTACAATGAAAATACGAATGTCAGCCTGACAGCGCCGGACTTTGTTCCGGTCTCAATAGGTGTCCAATACAATTTCAGCTATTGGGACGTTGACAACAACACAGTCCTAGGAAACCCCATCGTTGTACGCATGGACGATAATCACACAGCCACTGCCCACTATGTCCTACAATACTATTTAACGTTAACAACAGATCCCAGCGATGTCACCACTCCTTCTGGCGAAGGATGGTATGATACAGGGACAAATGCATCAATTTCCACAGATGAAATTATCGACATTGTCCCCGGTTCATCCCGTTACAAGTTTTCTGGCTGGACAACAGCCAACATGTCTGAAATAACCGATCCCGCTTCTCCCTTGACAACCGTCTATATGGATAGACCTAAAACCGTAACCGCGAATTACGAGATCCAATATTTTATAACCTTCGACTATACGGGCTTAGATCCTACCGCAACAGGCACCGTAGTGACCATAAACGGTACCTCCAAAACTTACAGTAATCTTCCGAATTCCACATGGGTTAACAGCGGTTCCACAATTATCTATTCTTACTACAATGTCTCAAGTACAACATTGGGTAAACGATTTATTCTCATTAACGTAACTGGATCTCCTTCCCCAATAACAGTAAATAAATCCGAAACAATTGTAGGACACTACAAGACACAATACCAGTTAACCGTTCGTACCAATGGACTTAACACATATTCAACCAATGTCTACAACGGCACCGCCTCGCTAGGAACAGCAACCGACGCCGCCCCCTATGTTGACTGGTTTGACGAGGGCAGTTCACTACAGCTCAATATTGACAGCCCAATCACTTTTGGTTCCACAAGATTTGTGTTCACTCAATGGTCCGGCGACGCCACAGGCACAAGCCGGCCACTTCTTGTTAACATGAACTCTGCCAAGGATATAACTGCCAACTACAAGACTCAATACAGAATTACCGTCACAGCCACTCCAAACGGTGCTATTGGAGGCACATTCAAAGTTACATACACTCAGTGTGGAACAACTTATACAAACGTGCAGAATACAACAGAATGGAGTGAGTGGGCTGATGCGGGTACAGATGTGACTGTGAGCGCCCCTCAGGACGTCATCGGTGTCTCCTATGACACGAGGTACAAGTTTGATAGTTATACTCCATCAAGCAGCGTCACCATGAATCAAGCCAAAACAATCATCTTAGTCTATAAGACTCAGTATCTTTTGACTGTTCTTACCGATCCTGCTGGCTTAAGTCCTCAACCAACGAGAAGCCCACAAGGCGAAGCCGGACCTGTAAATAGTTGGTGGTATGACAAATCAACATCCGTTCAATTGACGGCGCACCACGTTATAAATTACACGTTTCGCGAATGGACTGTCAACGACATTTCAAAAGGCGCAGGCGTCAAATTAATCTCCGTAAGTATGAACGCGCCTCATACAGCAATTGCTTATTATGAATATACACCTACCATTGTAGGAGGTTCTACGGTTTCCATAAAGTCACCTTTATTCCCTGTATGGATAAGCTTGAACATCATGCTTATCGCTGCTATCTTCATAACAGTGTCTTGGATAAAGAGACAAAGAAAAAAGACCTGCTAGATATTTTTGAAACTTGCTGAAAAGGGTGTTCTAAAAACACTTACGTACCTTTCGGATTAAAAGGTAAAATTTTCTTCTTTATATTTTCGTGTAATAATAGAAGTTCGAATACGCAGTACACCAGGCAGAGGAGCAACGAAATGGGCGATGAAAGAATGCAGCTTTTCTTGGTCTTCCGCCACTATCTTAGCAATTATAAGTAACTCCTCGGAAAGTGAAGTGAAAACTTCTAACACTTGTTTGTATCTTGCCAGCTTTTCCGCAACTTTTTCACTTTCCTTCGGGTTAGTAAAAATTGTCACAATCGCTGTAAGAAGTTTCACTCCTGCTTTCTTAGGGTTAATAATAACAGCATATTTCTTAATAATTCCGTGTTCTTCCATTTTCTTTATACGGTCGTAAATCGTGGAGTGTGCTAAATTCAAACGCCGTCCAATTTCTGTGTATGTTTGTTTGGCGTTTTCTTGTAGGATTCTTAGTATTGCCCAGTCTACATCGTCAAGAAACACCAGTCGGCTTTTTGTTTTCATATGCCAAGCCTTCTCAAGCATCTTTACAGTTCTCATAATTTATCCTTTACCATCGGCAAATTGTGAAGAACGCCGCTGACCTTCTAGGATTGAAAATGTCGAGCGCAGTTGTTGAGAGCTGTTCGGAAAACTGTAGGAGAAAATAGAATTTTCTCTACAATCCTTTAAAGATTTGTTATTGAAGCTACGATTTTGCGAAATCTATGTCAAATAGACTTAAATTAGACGTTGAGAACTAGAATATAATTCTATAAAAATCTTTTAGTGATGTTCAGTATGGCTAGACTAACGAAATTGCCCCGAGTCTGGGATCTTTTAAAATGTTTCAAAGAATCATGTCGTCGTAAAGGTTGGAAAACCTCTGATTATGAGGACATAATAAAGATAGATGAAGAATACCACAATTTTATTGGAGCGCGGACAACTCATCCTTCTACATTTAAGAGAATTACTTCCAGCAAGAAATGTGCAGTTTCTGAAGGACAATCTTATCGTGTAATAAATGTCTCTTACACCGCTTGGGTTTTTCAGCAGCCTCCCTCAGAAAAATTAGTGGAGACTTTGAGGAGAGATTCTGAGCTTTCTAAAAAAACAGCTTTGTATGATTTGAGCATGACATATCAAGGGAAGCCGCTTTGCTTAAGATTGAACCAGACAGACAGTCTTGTATTCGATGAATTTGAGAAATTCTTAAAGGAAACATACGGAATAGAAATTAAACCGCTTTATGAACCTCGCATTAATGAACCTAAGACTTTCAAGTCTAGGCTTCTAAAAGCTTCACAGGGTTAAATTCGTCGGTTTGTGCAAGCTTTCATAAGGAACCTACAAGTATTCTTGCTTTGGGAAGACTGATGACAAACAAAGCAGAGAAAAATGAAGTTGAAAAAATCAGAAAACTCGCCGAGTTTAAGACACGCCTTGAAAAGAAAATAGAAGAAGCGACCGCAGATTTGGAAGATTTGAAACTGTTGCTAGAACTTGTTAACACAACCTTGTTAGAGAAGGGATTTAGAAAAGCAGAAATTACGAAGCCCAAACTTTTGGAAACAGCAACTTTGCCCCCTGTTATGAAATATGAAACAGTTATTCCCCTTAAAACCACGGCAGGAGACCTTTTGGCAAATTTATTCGTAAGCCAAGATTCCATGCGTGTCTCCGTTGCTGAAGGCAAAACATTTAACGTAAAGACTCCGCCTTTTCAACAGTTCTTAGTGGAACGGGTTTTAAACAAGATGCAGGAAAAAGATAGTGAAGCGGCAAGTAAGGGGAAAATAACTCCTGACAAAATTTTCTCTTACGAGCTAATTCTGGATGGCGATGTTATTCAAGAGATTGTAATTAAAAACCTTACATCGAGCAGGTTACGCGAGCTAAAGTCAAGTATTCGCTGGACTTTAGAGAAAATGCTCGAAAAAACGAAAGGAAACATTTAGCAGCCTTACATTTTCTATAGGGTTTTCCTTACGTGGGGCGGTCGAAGTATATGCTTTTGCCACTGGCAGACAATGGTATTCCCATTATGATGTTGGCTTCTGGCAATAACTTCAGCTTTTTTGCTGCTGTCCCAATTCGGTACATTATCCGGTTGTCTACATTTAGAAGACTCGCTGTTTTTGCTGCTGAGCCTAGAGCAATGCCTAAGTCTAGGGCTTTGAAGATACATGTGGGCCCTTTGAAGTCTTGCCCAGGCTTTTTTTCAGCTTTGTCAAAGGCTTGGCAGTTTGTGTAGCCGCATGCACCACAGTTAATGCCGAATGACTCCGACCCTTTCACGCCGATTAGTAGAACTGCTTCAGAGTCACGAAGGTTTTTACTGTCTCGTCTGAAACCTTTTATGTTTCTTTCTTCTCCAATTTTCTCCATTTCTTTGACAATTTCGTCTTTTTCTTCACCATATATTACAGCCATTACTATGTCATCAATTCCTCCTGATTTAGGTGCAGTTCTCGCAGATACTAGCATCAGTTTGGCGATTTCCAAGACTCCGTCTTTTTCTCCTTTTTCACGAAGGACCGGCATTTCCCTTCCTTCTTCAAAATATGTCGGAACGATGTTTATGGCAAGCTTGCCACTGCAGGTCCAAAAACTTCTCTCATTAGCTTCGCCACGTAAGCTAGTTGGTCCGTGTATAATGCCACTGAAAGAAGAGTTAATCCAGTAAGAAGAATAAGTGAGCCTATTATTCTTTTTTCTGAGGTCTCCATGGTTTTCTCACCTATACGTATTTTTTTAGTTTATTTTCAATTAATATCTTAGGAGCTACTCCAACCATGCGGTCGACTTCTGCTCCGTTTTTCATTATGAGCAATGTTGGAATTCCCATTATTCCGAAGCGTGTAGCAGTCTCTGGATTTTCATCCACATTAAGTTTGCCGAAGACTATTTCGTCAGCATGTTCTTTAGCTAGTTCTTCTATGATTGGGGCAATCATGTGGCAAGGCCCACACCATGTTGCCCAGCAGTCTATAACCATCAATGGATGTTTCTTTACCATTTCGTTAAAGTTGGCATCTGTTATAGTAATTGGAGTGGAGATTTTTTCACCGCTTTTTGTTTTTCTCATTAATTCTTGGATTTTTTTCGCTCGGATTTTTTCTAGTTCTGGGTCTTCTTTTTCTTCAAACAAAAGTTTGTGCTCCCGCATTATGCATTTGTCCATTATTACTGTTAGTTCCGCCTTTTGAGCTTTTTCTGCCGCTTGTTGGTTAGTTATTCCAAGTTGCATCCAGACAACACAGAGTTTTCCGTGCTGGTTTTTTAGTTGGATTGCTTGATCTATTATTGGCATCACGACTTCTGAAGGTCGAAAAATGTCAACAATTTCTATTGTTTTTTGGATTTCAAGTGGCATGTCCAAGAGGCTTTTGTATGCTTTCTGATGGAGGATTTTGTCGGCCACGGGGTTGACAGGTATGATGTGGTAGCCTTGTCTTTGCAAGTATTCGGCAACTTGATAACTTGCTTTTGTACGGTTTCGGGAGATGCCGACGATGGCCACAGTCTTGCATCTTGTTAGGATTTGCTCTATGCTAGTTTTGTCCATTCTTGTACCTTCTTAAAAGATTGTAATTGTTCCAACACTTTAGTTTTCCGTGTGTATAACCTAAACCTTTCTAGATCTTATTTTGTTCTAAAATATGCACCAAATAGATGTCAAATATGTTTTTTGGAAGTAACGTTGTTTTTAATGGCAAACGATTTGATACTTTTGTATGTTTATGCAGATGTTAAAAAAGGAAGCTTTAAAAACGCGGTGTACAATCCATATTCAAACTTGCTTCGTACGGAGTATACTCTTCATGGTAAAATTCAAGATAGTCCTTTCAGATTCTGAAACTGGAAAATCTCAAATAGTCGAACTGGAAGGCTCCCGCGCCGTCCCTCTGGTGGGAAGAAGGCTCGGTGAAATAATAGATGGAGCTGCTATTGGACTGGGAGGACATAAATTAAAAATCACAGGAGGCTCTGACAAAGACGGGTTCCCAATGCGACCAGACATTCACGGTGGTATAAAAACCCGCGTAATAATAGCTGAAGGTGTTGGCTTCCGTTCAACTCGCAAAGGAGAGCGTAGAAGAAAAACTCTCCGCGGAAGTGTCATCACAGAAGAAATTGTTCAAATCAACATGAAAATAATCGAGAAACCTAAGAAAGCAAAAAAAGCGAAACAACCTGAAAAAATAGAAACAAAAGAAAAAACAGAGGAAAATGAGAAGAAAGAGCCACAAACTGCCAAAGAAAAAACTAAAAAACATAAAGAAAAACCAAAAGACATCAACACTGGAGGTTAACCATCTGAAAAAATTGCCCAAACAACCCGAAGTTAACATAGGAACCATCGGCCACGTGGACCATGGAAAAACTACACTCGTGCAAGCCTTATCGGGTGTATGGGCAGCAAAACACAGCGAAGAATTGAGACGCGGCATCACAATAAAACTCGGATATGCCGACGCATCCATATACAAATGTCCCCGATGCGATGCCCCAGAATGCTATTCCACAGAACCAAAATGCCCAGCTTGTGGTACAAAATGCGAATTTCAACGAGCCGTCAGCTTTGTGGACGCCCCTGGACATGAAGCGCTTATGGCGACGATGCTTTCAGGCGCCGCAGTCATGGACGGTGCCATACTAGTTATCTCCGCTGATGAACATTGCCCACAACCTCAAACACGAGAACATTTAGCAGCTATACAAATAGTCGGCGTAGATAAAATAATCATCGTTCAAAATAAAATAGACATAGTTGACGAGAAAAGAACCTTAGAAAGTTATCATGAGATCACCGAATTCATCAAAAACACGGTTGCTAAAAACGCCCCAATAATCCCAATCTCGGCCCAACATTCCGTTAACATTGACGCCCTCGTGCAAGCTATGGAAGAACACATACCTACACCTAAACGTGACGCGACAAAACCACCTCTAATGTATGTTGTCCGCTCTTTCGACATCAACAGACCTGGAACGTCCATCGAAAACTTGACGGGGGGTGTTATAGGCGGCAGCATCATACAAGGAAAATTCAAATTAGGTGACGAAATCGAAATTCGCCCAGGTATCCGAGTGGAAAAGCAGGGTCAAAGAATATATGAACCGCTACTGACCGAAATTGTCAGCCTTCGTGCAGGTGGAAGAAACATGCAAGAAGTTCAATGCGGAGGCCTGGTGGGAATAGGAACGATGCTCGATCCATCTTTAACCAGAGCAGATAGCCTTACTGGCAACTTAGTTGGGTTGCCTGAGAAGCTTCCTCCGACAGTTTCAGAACTTACAATAGAAACGCGCTTTTTTGAACGTGCAGTGGGAACCAAAGAAATGGTGGCAATAGATCGAATAAGCCCGAAAGAAAGTCTCCTTCTAGATGTGGGAACAACCATTACAGTAGGAACTGTTGTTTCAATAAGGGGGGAAGAGGCAACGATAAAGCTTGGACGCCCAGTATGTGTTGAAAAAGGTATGCGGACAGCGTTAAGTAGGAAGATAGGGGGAAGGTGGCGACTGATCGGCTACGGTATAATTAAGTAATAAAAAATACTTGGCTATAATTCGAAGTAAAAGCTAGGACATTAAGATGGAAGAAAGAAGAATTTCTGTAAAAAAAGAAGGAAATGTATTAAAAGTCATACTGGACTCAAGTTTCTTCTTTGTTCCTTCCCAGTTTAACATAGACATTTTTGAAGGGTTAGCAGAAGTTCTAAATCGACATTTTAAACCAATAATTCTCTCTTCAACTTACAAAGAGTTACAGAAAATAGCTGAAAGCGGCTCAACTAAATTGCGTCGCCAAGCAGCTTTTGCGTTGAAGCTTGCTCAAAAATGTTGCCAATTTTATGTAGAGAAAGGTGTCGAAGAGTCACACGATGATATAATTGTTCGAGTGGCGTCAAAATTGAAATGTTATGTTGCAACGAATGATAGGGCTTTAAGGAAAAGACTGAGAGACATAAACGTGCCAGTCATTTACCTAAGACAAAAGTCACGTTTGGCGGTGGATGGCCCCATTTAGGTTTTAACTAAAAAACAAAGAGTGCTTCAAAAAGCTTTTTAAAATCCTTTAGAGGTTTATGTAAGGCACAAGCTTGTTGAGGCAGAGGAAAACTCATAATGTTTAAGCTTCTAGTTCTGGAAGATACGATTCGCATACCCCCAGAGAAATTCGGTGACCCTCTTAAAAAAGCTGGTCATGAACAGTTAAGAATAAAATATGAGGGGTTGGTGGACGATGAGCTTGGCTATGTCGTGGCTGTTGCTGATATTAAGGTCAACCCAACAGGAAAAATAATTCCCGGCGACGGCGCTACATATCATAAGGTCTCCTTTTCCCTCTTAACGTTCTATCCCAAAATCCAAGAAATTGTTGAGGGTGAAGTGGTAGAAATTGCAGACTTCGGGGCTTTCATACGTGTTGGCCCTATTGATGCATTGCTGCACGTGTCGCAACTGATGGACGATTTTATCTCTTACGATGAAAGGCAAGGTGTGCTGATGGGTAAGGAAACGAGAAGGAAACTTTCCACAGGAGACCATGTTAGAGCTCGGATAACAGCAGTTTCTCTGGCTCGTGGAGGTGGGTCTGGCAAAATAGGAGTAACCGCTAGACAGCCGTTTCTTGGAAAGATTGAATGGATAAAAGAAGAAGTGAAAAAAATTAAAAGCGAAATCGAAAAGGAAAAAGCTGTTGAGAAGGCTAAAAAGCAGGAGAAAAAGCAGCAATGACTGAAAAAGCCTGCCGAGAATGCCACACAATCTCTACAGGCTCTCTGTGCCCAAAATGCAAAACCGCAACTTTAAGTGACGATTTCAGCGGGCTGATCATCATCATTGACCCTGAAGAGTCAGAAATAGCAAAGGTGATGAAGATTAAAGAAAAAGGACGCTACGCGCTACGCGTCCGATGAAGTTAGTCTTTCAATAGCCTTTTTTGCGATTTTTTGGAGAAAAATGGAGATTGGGGGATGCTCAGTTGAAACAGGGAAATTTGTGTCCGAATCTTAATATAAATTTGAAAGATTGCAGCTGCACCTATCCATCTTGTGATAAGAAAGGCAAATGTTGTGAATGTATTCGTTTTCATCGAGAGCGAAACGAATTGCCTGGATGTTTGTTTTCGCCTGAAGTTGAAAGAACTTATGATAGGTCTGTAGAGAGATTTGTGAGAAACCATGGGTGATTGATATCCGCTACCTTACATCGCGACTTCGAAGGAAGCTTAAAAAGCCTTTAGGAGTTCTGTTTCGCGGTTCTTCGGAAGAAACAATAACGATGCTGAAAACATTAATTGAAAGAGAAAAACCGACAAAGATAGTGACTGTGGGCGACCGAGTTTCCCAAAATTTAACCGACTATTCCCTTTTGCCCGACGTCTTAATAGTTGACAACAAAGTTATGAGAGAGGAAATTCCGCCTATCTCTGCCACTGCTGACCAAGTCATAAGAGTGAAGAACCCGGCTGGAACCATAACTGACGAAGCTTGGAGCGCTGTAGAAAAGGCAATGAGGAGTTCTCGGCGAACGAAAATTGTTGTTGACGGGGAAGAAGACTTGCTAACGCTAGTTGCTGTTTTCGCTGCACCAGAAAATTCAATGGTGTTCTATGGGCAACCCCATAAAGGAGTTGTAGCGATTAAAGTAACCGCAGAAATGAAGCAGCGGGTACAAGAAATTGTTGAAGCAATGAAGCAATGAAGCGACAAAGATGCTGAAGAAACAGTCTAGGAAAGAATAGAGCCGCCCGAAAAAGCGTTTATTACTATTACGAGAAAACCTGCTATTCCTAAAAATATACCTATCACAATGAGAAACGAGTTAGAAACCGCATTTAGAGGAGTCATGCTACTTATTCCATATAGAAAGACGACGAGCCCTATAATGCATAAAACGACTCCAACGAGCATGCTTCTTGTTTCCAACTTATCATCAATTAAGCTTACATCGCTGAACCCAAAAATGTTAAGCATACAAAATCAATATTCTTGCTTCATTCCCTGTGTTAATGAAGCAGCACTTTTATAAGGATAGAAACGTTTTTCTCTGCCGTAATATTCTATCGACGGAGAACAGAATTTGAAGATTAAAATCCTATCCAAAAAATACAACCCTTTACTCAAAAGAAAGGAAGTGGTTTTTGAAGTTAACCACAGTGAAGAGGGACAAACTTCTTCACGTTTAGAATTAAGGAAAAATTTAGCAAACATGCTGAAGACAAAAGTTGACTTGGTCCTCGTGAAAAAAGTAGAAACAAAAACCGGGACAATGACTGCATTAGGAGAAGCAAATGTCTACGAAACCCCAGAACAAGCAAAGCTAATTGAACCAAAACACATAATCGCTCGAAACATCCCTCCTGAAAAACCTGCAGAAAAAGAAAAACCAAAAACTGAAGAGCCAAAGGAGAAAAAACCAACAAAAGAAAAGCCAGAAGAGGCGGAACGTAAAGAAGAAAAGGAAGCCAAGGAGGCAGAAACCACTTCAAAACCTGAAGAAGAAAAGAAGGAGTAGTAAATGTCCGAAAAAAAGGAAGAAACAGAAGCCCAAGAAGAGACCGAAACCAGAGAGGTTACAGAGGAAACCGTAGAAGAAAAACCTGCAGAAAAAGAAAAACCGAAGGTGGAGAAAAAAAGGAAAGAGGAAAAAGGTATTTTCAGCTACTACAAAATCGATGAAAAAGGCTTAACACGGCTGCGCCCGTTCTGTGAAAGATGTGGCCCCGGGTTCTTCATGGCTGACCATGGCAACCGATACACATGTGGCCACTGCGGCTTTACACGATACAAACAAAACCAAAAATAGTGGAGTGTATAGGTCTGAACCAGCCAAAAATGAAAATTCGTGTCAACGTTTTTATAAGCAGTGTCTCAGCTGAACGTTTCTGGGAAATTGGCCGCCCACTTCCTTTAGGTCGCATTGCCACGAACCTCAACCTCCTAGGCGTAAAAAATCCACGCGAGGAATTGTTAGAAGTACCTTTCGTTTTTACCGCAAGCTACAACCCAGCAGTGGCTCAAATTAGCGTCAAGGGCAAAGCTCACGTTTCAGGAGAAAAACAAGAGCTAAAGAAGGTATACGCCGCTTACAAAGAAAAGAAGGCGCTACCGCCGATGATCCTGCAAGCTATTTCCAATGTTGTACTCCTAGAATCCTTGCTTATTTCCAGAACGCTAAACGTTCCCCCACCTATCCCCCTCCCAAAAGTACCATTAATGGGTGCTGAAAAAAAGAAAGCCGAGCCAAGTTATCGAGCATAGAAATTTAATTATTTTAGTGGCACGTACATCGACGACCTTGAAGCGCCGATTCCTGGTTGCCCATGTTTTACAGGCTTATTCGTGATAGAGTATTCTCCAAGATAATGCCCAATCATCTTTGGTGTGATTTCAACTGGGGCAAATTCTTTTCCATTATGAAGTAGAATAGTTATGCCGACCATTTCTGGAAGGATAACCATGTCCCGAGCATGGGTTTTAACTATGACGTTTTGTCCTTTATCCATAGCTTGTTTTGCTGCTCTCACATTTTCCAAGAGGATGCGTTGTTCAGTCGTAAGTCCCCGCTGTAGACTTCTACGATGGCGAGATGGAAGCAAGAGTATGAACTCGTCCATCGACAGGCTTTGCAACTGTTCAAGAGTATGCCCCCGATATGTAAATTTTTTCGGCATTTCTATTTTCGCCTATCTCAATCCTTATTTAAGCTGTTTATTAACCTTTTCCGAAATTACCTTCTCCTTCGTTTCTTGCCCGCGCTTCTAGCCGCAATCAAACCCACCTTCTTCCCTGGCGGCGCCCCACGTGCAACCGTGGTGACTTTGCGGCCTCCTCTTTTGCTACTTCCGTATGGGTGTGCAGCCGCAATCATGGCAATACCTCGTGTTCGAGGATACTTGTGGCCTTTTGCCTTTTTCAGATGATACTTTTTACCTGCTTTTAAGAATGGCTTTTCGAGGCGTCCTGCTCCTGAAACTATGCCTATGGTAGCGCGGCATAAATCGTTAATGTATTTTGTTTTTCCCGATGGAAATTTTATCATGGTTCCCTGCGGGGTGTGGGCGACAACTGTTGCGTATGCCCCGGAGGAACGAGCTATTTTTCCTCCGTCCCCAGGTGAGAGTTCAATGCCACATACCATGGTGCCTTCTGGAATGCTGCTTAAGGGGAGGACGTTGCCTATTTCAATTGGTGCTCGGCCGCCGATTTGGATTTTTTGTCCTTCATAGACTCCTTCAGGAATCACGAAATGATAGTGTTGGTCCGTTTCAAGTTTTATTTTGGCAAGGGGTGAGCCGCGTCCTGGCTCATGGAAAATTCTTTCCACTTTTCCTTCGATGGCGCCTTCTAATTGCTCCTTGTTAACAGGAGGATATTTGGCTGGCGCTATTCTTTTGTGGGTGGACGCTTGAAAAGTTGGTCCTCCGCGTCCCCGTCTTTGTACCCGAATTCGTTTGCCCATTATTCTTACCTACCTTCTATGTGAAAGAGAAACGCAGTTTAAATGCTTTCTGTTCCACCAATGACGCAAGCTTTGACAAATATTTTAGTGGAGACACTCTCAGTTGTCTCTAGATTCTACCTGATTACTCTCATAAGATATGTAAGGAATTGAACAACTGTATTTTTGCATACTGAAGAAACATGTCCCCTTTTACGTTTGGCCTTCAAGTCTTCCTAGGTTGGCTGATGTTAATGAATAGGATGTTGACTTTGATGGGACGCAAAATCCCTTTCAATCAGCTTACTATCAACGCGAAGAAGAAAGATTAAAGAAGACTTAGTCGAGACGATACATGAATGAACGGGAAGTAGTGATAAAGACGCTCATGAGTGAGCAAAGAACTGAAAGAACGGTTAAATCCAGTTATGATACGACTTAATCAGTCCAGTGGAGCAATGGAGGTAAAGCTGTAACTCTGTTAGGGACGTTGAAGAAAGTCAAGCATGATCGAGAGTTCGCAGACAGTGTGTCAGAGGCATTAGAGAAATACTGAGTGAAACAAACGAGGTTGAAATCACCAACAGGCAGTGAAGCATTTAATGCAAGTCTTCTAGGCAACATACCTCTACAGAATCCTTACCAAACACGTTTACAAACAAAAACTCAGAGACTTTGCCGAGTGTCTAAGCCAATTTTGTGGAGCATCGTTGCACTTATTATTCCCAATATGACATAAAAGGGTGTTGCAAACAATGTCGGAGCCAGCGGCGACCAATAAGGAACATTCATACCAATGAAGATCAAGACAGCAGTGATTACAGATGTAAGGAATATAGCTACAGCCAAACGGTTTTGGTGAGTGAGTTTTGCAATATCTAGTCCAGCCACCGCCCACATAAACAAAGATAAAGTGAAAAGTTTAAAACCACCTATGCCAATTAACCACCTTAAGCTTCCTGAAAAGCCCCCCATACTAGGTAAGAGATTGTTCATTAGTAAGAAAGGAACAGCAGTGGCGATGTAAGTGATGCCGGTCACTGAGGCAAGCCATCTATTGTAGAGTTTTCCGAGGGCAAAACAACCAAGCCCAGCCAATATTAAACCTACGGCACTCAAAGGAAAACCCAAATACCCCAAAAAATATAGGCCAGCTATTGCTGGCCAGAAAAGCATCCAAGCAACAGCTCCTAATAGGTAGCCTATTACCCCTATTTCAAGAAGAACCGCGACTCGCCTAGAAGGCTGAATTCTCAAATGTTTTTTCTCCAATATGTATGATAATACAATTCCATATAAATGGTTTCAAACGGTTTCTTTGAATGTTTTAAATTTGAAGGGTCGACAAGATTTAAATGGAATAAGGCTTCTTTTGTTTTGGATGTATCACAATACTTTTAAAAGGATTCTGAGGAGATAGATTCTTGTAGATTTAGGTTTTGATAGTCTCTTAATGGTGTTTTACCGATATATGTCGGTTTTCGAAATAAGTGCTTTATTAAGATTTACGACAAACTAGCTTTAGGCGAAACCCTTGATAAAACCAAAACCAAAACCAAAAAGGAAACGACCTGTTGATTTGCTTGCTCTTTCGCGAAAGGAAAGAATCCGCCTTTGCAAGGAAATCCGTAATATTCTTCAGCAAAGAATCCTGGAGGGAAAGAACTCGCAGTGGGAAACTAAAAGGGAAAAACGGCAGCTTCGGGGAAATGAAGGAATTTCCGCAAAAACCTTGAAGTCTCATTTTACACGTATAAAAAACCGTCAAATCTGGAAACGCCTAGTCTAACCATGCATACAATTCATAAATCTTTTGAGTTTTTGTTTTGTTATTTGATTTTCTACTGGTTATAATAGGGCGAAGACAACTATCAGCGGAGCAAAGACTGATGCAACAAGCGACATAACGGTAATCATGGTATTTAGCGATGGGCCAGCAGTGTCTTTGAAAGGGTCGCCAACAGTGTCGCCTATAACTGCTGCTTTGTGAGCATCTGAGCCTTTACCTCCAAGTTCTCCTGCTTCAATGTACTTTTTAGCGTTGTCCCACAAGCCACCCGAGTTAGCCATGAGCAAGGCGAAAATTAACCCCGAGAATATGGTGCCGCCCAAGTACCCACCTAAAGCTTCAATTCCACCGACAAAACCTACTATCAACGTGACGGAAATGGATACTAAGCTCGCCGGCATCAACTCTTTCAACGCCCCTTTTGCTGCAATGTCCACGCATTTTGCATAATCCGGTTTTACTCCTTCTTTTCCTTCTTTCAAGCCTGGAATTTCTCTGAATTGTCTTCGAATTTCTTCTATCATTCTGAAAGCGTTCTTTCCGACGCTGAGCATTACCATGGCTGAGAACAGCGGAGGCATGGTTATACCAATGAGGGCGCCAGTTAAGACGAGGGGGTTCATTAAGTCGAAGCCGATAAGCCTTCCAGTTTCCCTTTGAACTATCTCTTGATACGCAGCAAGTAATGCCAAAACCGTGAGTCCTGCGGCTCCTATGGCGAAGCCTTTCGTTATGGCTTTTGCAGTGTTGCCTGCTGCGTCAAGTCGGTCTGCGATATCGATAACTTCTTCCTCCATTCCTGCTTGTTCTGCGATCCCTTTGGAGTTGTCCACTATGGGACCGTATGCGTCGCCTGCTACAATCATGCCTACTATTGACAACATTCCAACGGCGCTCATTCCAACTCCGTAGACACCAAATCCAGCATCTACACCAAGCTCGCAGAGAAAGTATGCCACTGCAGAAGCAATGCCTATTCCAAGGAGGGGTGGAAACATGCTGATTAGACCGTAAGAAAAACCTGAAATGATGTTAATCGCGGCACCAGTCTGCGAGGCTGTAGCGGTTCTTTTCGCGGGCATTCGGTCTATGGAAGTGAAGTAGTCGGTGGTGATGCCAATTATAATACCAGCAATCAACCCTACTGAAAGAGCCCCCCAAATTGGTAAGGGATACTCTAGATAATAGGTGACTAGAAATGTAAGGACAATCAAGATGGCACAGGTGAAGTATGTTCCCCAGTTGAGAGCTTTCCCGGGGTTGCCTTTTTTGCCTACTCTCACCGCGGCCACTCCAATTATGGAAGCTATGATTCCTAACCCTGCAAATATGAGGGGTAGGTTTACGTAAGGATTTTCTAGGGGAGCGACTTGTCGAAGTCCCTCGCCCAAAATCATTACCGCCACGATGCTGGCAACATAAGAGTCAAAAAGGTCAGCACCCATTCCAGCCACATCGCCGACATTGTCGCCAACGTTGTCTGCAATTACTGCTGGGTTTCTGGGGTCGTCTTCTGGAATGCCCATTTCAACTTTTCCGACCAAGTCGGCACCTATGTCTGCTGTCTTTGTGTAGATGCCGCCTCCTGCCTTGGCAAACAAAGCCATGGCGCTGGCTCCAAAACTGAAACCTAGGACAAGTTCGGGTCTGCCTGTGAAAAAGTAAACAACAGATATTCCCAGCAGAGCCAAGCCGACAACGGAGAGACCCATAACTGCACCGCCTCGGAAGGCTATTGGAAAAGCTTTGTTCAACCCTTCTCGGGCTGCGTGGGCGGTTCTCACGTTGGCTCGTAAAGCAACTTCCATGCCGAGAAAACCTGCAAGAGCGGAACAGACTGAGCCGAAAATGTAGGCGGGTCCTATTTCCACTCCCATACCCATATAGACGCCGAGTGCGACTGCTAAAATTGCTGCCATGATAACTACGAAGACAGCTAAGTATACGTATTCTCGCTTGAGGAAGGCTCTTGCACCTATTTTTATTGCTTCAGAAATTTCTTGCATCTTTGGTGTTCCGCTGCTTTTGCTGTTTACGTAGAAGTATAGATAGATGGAGAAGATTACGGCGGCTAAGGCTGCTGTGGGTGCGATTAAAATCCATTCCATTTCTATGTTCCCCTTTCTAATAGCTTCATGACTTAGCATGCACCATGCTTTTAACATTTTCGAAAAGTTTTATATTCTGCAATCTCATCACCTAACGCCTTCTTTACAATCTGAGGCTTTCAGAAATGAATGAGAAACTTGCAAATCCAGCACCTCTCGGATTAATGGGTTTCGGAATGACAACTGTACTCTTGAATCTTCACAACGCTGGCTTTTTAGTATTAGACAGCATGATTTTAGCCATGGGTCTCGCGTATGGCGGCTTTGCTCAAATAATTGCAGGCGTTATGGAGTATCGTAAGGGCAACACCTTTGGGACAACTGCTTTCTGCTCTTATGGCTTGTTCTGGTTATCGCTTGTAACGTTACTTATTATGCCTAACATCTCCTTCCTTGAAGTTCAAGCCTTTTCAAAGACGTCGATGGCGGCGTACTTCTTCATGTGGGGGCTTTTCACAGCCATGATGTTCTTCGGCACGTTGAAAGCAAATCGTGCCTTACAGTTTGTGTTTCTAAGTTTGGCTGCACTATTCTTCTTGCTAACAGCCAGAGACTTAACAGGTAGCACGGAGATAGGTGTTACAGCGGGATACGAAGGGATCGTCTGCGGCTTAAGTGCAGTTTACCTCGCCATTGCAGAAGTGTTGAACGAGGTTCACGAAAAAACAGTTCTACCTATTGGCCCAATAAGCAAATAAAAAAGAGAAAGTTTGAGTTTGTTAAGACTTTGGAGTAAAAACTCCAATTGTGTTCCCGTCCAAGTCCAAGAATAGTCCAAACCATCCCACGTTTGGAATTTCCGTCTTTTCCTTCACCGTTCTTGCGCCAAGTTCCTCAGCCCTTTGAAGTATTTTTGGTATGTCTTCAACCGCGACGTAAAAGATAATGCCGCCTGGGGTCACTTTTTCAACTTTGTCCAGGCCGCCTCCAACGCCTTCTTCAGGCGTGAAAACAGCGTAGTTTTCCATGCCGTAATCAATTTTCCAACCGAAAAGTTTGCTGTAGAATTCTCCAGCTCTTCTAACGTCGGTGACGGGAATTTCTATATGGCAAATGTTGTGCACCATCTTCATTCCTCTTTTTAGACGTCAATTAAACTTTCAAATTATTATGTGTTCCTCTAACTGGCTTTTAGGAAAGCCTTCATAAATAATTTAATTGCTAAAACTATGCTGTGAATGGGGTAAAATTTGAGGTTGGAGAGAAAATGGGTAAGACGATTAAGATTGTCGATTATGATCCTCAATGGGCTGTGCTGTATGAAGATGAGAAACGTAAGATTCTTGAGGTCATAGGAGACAAAATTGTGGAAATTGAGCACATAGGGAGTACTGCTGTCCATAATTTAGGGGCAGAACCAATTATTGACATAATAGTAGCTGTTCCTCAACTTAGTGACGCTGAAGAATGCATTGAACCTCTCCAAAAC
>JBHIEO010000009.1:0-18962 GCA_046760665.1 Bathyarchaeia archaeon | reverse complement strand
AATAAGCTTTTATATTGCGATGTTAGTTCAATTCGTTTCGAAGAAATAGAAGTTGCACGCGTAGAAAGCTGCCCAGTGTGTGGGCGTCAACCTAAACCTGCGTCTTCGAAGCCTGTTCTGATTGAAGAAAGCTGTGGAAGAAATAACAAAAGAGTTTTCACCGTGGTTCCAAAAGAAAAATTGAATATAGAGATGGAGAAATTGGTTAGTCTTTTGAGGACTGAAGGAGCACTATTGAAAGTTAAAGCTAAACTCGGTGTAACCTTCGTAACAAAAACAGGAATTCTTGCGAGCGTCCTTAAAAGCGGCGTCATGATAGTTGAAGGAACAAAATGCGAAGATGAAACATTAGATTTTTACAAAGAAATAATCGTCGATAAAATGAAGATACCTTGGACTTACATAAGCTGATAACGTGGTAAATAAAAAACATATTTTAGTTTTAATAAACCAAGAACCAAAATTGTTTTGATCAAGAAACCAACAATTATTCTGGGTAAATGAGACAATGAAGAAATACTTTCAGGAAGACTATTATAATGCTGTAAGTGAACTGGTTGATGTTGTAACTAAAAGATATGGAAATAAAGTTAAAGCCATTTATGCTGGAGGAAGTTTCGCTCGAGGGGATTTTGTTCCTGGACGTAGCGACATAGACCTTTACGTTGTCGGAGAAAATAAAGAAGAAGAAATGCAGGAGGAGTTGCGAGAGAAAGCATTAGAAATAGAAAAGAAATATTTTGAGGATTTAAGGTCTGTGTTTGACGAAGTCTTAGGAATATCTGTAACTACGCTTACAGAGATAAAAGGAGGACGATCCTTTCTAGGTGCAGGATTCGAATACTCTAACTTTATCCAGACGGGAAAACTTCTTTGGGGAGAAGACATCAAATCACTCATTCCGCAGCCCTCTCTGGAAAAACAAAAGGAAACTGCAAAAAACTGTCTACAAGAAATTTATAAAATGGTTTCAAATCAGGAGAGGAACTTTAAATGGATTAAATGGATTCCATTCAAACTGGTACCTAGGAAATACAAAGAAAGATGGGCTCGTCAAGCTTTTTGTCTTTCTTTTAGAACCACGGCCCTGTTTCTTGGCAGCAAAGGGGTTTACGTGAGCAAGAAAGAAGACATCGCCTCTGCATTTAAGCAATACAGAAGAGAAAAAGGCCTTTGCAGCATGTTGTTTTTCGCCTTGTCGTTATGGGAAAAATGGAAGGAAGAACCACTCAGTGATGAAGAGATAAAACTGCTACTTGAAAACTCACTTAGATTTGTCAAAGAATTGCAATTACTGAAATAATTTAATACTCGATGCCCTTTCTGGGAGGCACTCCCTTCTGGAAGGGATGTTTAATTTCTTTCATTTCTGTAACGAGATCAGCCACTTCGATGATTTCTTGAGGAGCATACCGCCCTGTTAAGACGAGTTCTACATGTTTGGGCTTGTTCTTTGTTAGTTTGACAACATCATCTATTTCTATGAGTTTTAAGTTGAGTGCCACATTGATTTCGTCAAGTATTATAATGTCGTACTCGCCGCTAGTAACAACTTTTTTAGCTAACTCTAAGGCTTCTTTGGCAAATTTTATGTCCTCTTTTTTTGGAGGTGTTTCTGTTATGAACCTGCCGCTACCGAAAGCTTTTATCTTTACGTTTGTAAAGTGTTTGATTGGATGGAGTTCACCATAGTCAAATCCGCCTTTGATAAATTGTATTATGTAAACTTTTAATCCTCGTCCAACGGCTCGGAGAGTCAAGCCTAAAGCGGCGGATGTTTTTCCTTTTCCATCGCCTGTATAGACTTGCACTAAACCAGTTTCTAATCGCTGTTTTTTCATTGAATTATTTGTCCTTGTCAGAGTTTTTAATCTGTTCAGTTAACGCTTTTTCTGCCGCAGTGAAAGGGTCTATTTCTCTTGCGAGAATCCGTGAGATTAAAATTTCCAGTTTACCGTTTCTCTTCAGTGCCTCTATGACGTGTTCAGCTGCCTTTTGCTTGATTGCCTCCACAAGTTCTGTTTCCACTATTCTTTTCTGTTTCAAAGCAGCTTCGCCTTTCTCGAGGTATTTTCGATGTTCATCAATTTTTTCCAAAAGCTGGGCTGTTCCTTCACCTGTGATTGCTATGGTTTTGACTATTGGGGGTTTCCATTTGATTTTTCCATCACTAAGCTCCAACATTGCTTGGATGTCTGTGACTGCTTTGTCGGCGTTTTCGCGGTCAGCTTTGTTGACGACGAAGATGTCGCCTATTTCCATGATACCAGCCTTGATTGCTTGAATTTCATCACCAAAACCTGGAGCCAGAACTACGACAACTGTTTGGGCGATTTTTATGATATCTACTTCTGACTGCCCTGCTCCTGCAGTTTCCACAATAACTATGTCTTTACCTGCTGCGTCTAGAATGAGGACAGCGTCTTTAGTTGCCTTAGCTAAAGCTCCAGGGTTATTTCGTGTGGCCATGCTTCGGATAAAAACTCCTTCGTCAGTGCTTAGGTCTTGCATGCGTATGCGGTCACCTAAGAAGGCGCCACCGGAAAACGGGCTGGTAGGATCAACAGCGACTACGCCTACACTTTTTCCTCGCCGCCTCAGCACTCTGATTAGCTTCTCCACTAATGTGCTTTTTCCCGCTCCCCCCGGCCCTGTTATACCGATTATTTGTGCTTTTCCAGTGTGTGGATAAAGCAAGGATACAATTTTTTGTGCTTCTAGAGTATTATTTTCTACTAGTGTTATTGCTCTGGCTATAGCTCTACGATCTCCTTCCAGCACTGCATCGACAAGCTGTTGAGAAAAAGCGGGCAATTTTTATCAACGGCTTTTCTCTACATTCTCTTTTACGAAGCGAACTATGGTTTCTGTCGGCGTCCCCGGTCCAAAGACTTCTTTTATTCCAATCTTTTTAAGGGATGGAACATCCTCTTCAGGGATTATGCCGCCGGCGAACACGAGAACATCGTTCAATCCTTTTTGTTTTATGAGCTCCATTATCTTCGGGAAAAGAGTCATGTGAGCTCCTGACAGTATGCTTAGCCCTAAAACGTTAACATCTTCTTGCAAAACAGTTTCTACTATTTGTTCCGGTGTCTGTCTCAGACCAGTGTAGATGACTTCCATCCCGGCGTCTCTCAAAGCCCTCGCCACAACTTTTGCGCCTCTGTCGTGGCTGTCCAATCCAGGCTTTGCCACAAGAACTCGGATTTTCTTCCCTTGCAATGTCTCAACTCTCCTTTAAACAACTATCAACTCCTTATATTCCCCATACACCTTCCGAAGCACATCACATATTTCACCTAATGTCGCATAAGCTTTTACGGCGTTAATGATTATAGGCATCAAGTTCTCGTTTTTGTCTGCCGCATCGTGAAGTTTGCTCAGAACCTGTTTGACTTTAACATTGTTGCGTTCACGTCTAAGCTTTCGAAGTTTTGCTACCTGTTGTTCTTCAACTTTTGGGTCGATGCGCAGAAGTTCTATGTGGCCTCCGGGTTCTTCGATGAAGAACTCGTTTACTCCGACCAAAGTTCTTTCATTATTGTCGATTTCACGTTGATATTTGTAAGCGCTGTCGGCAATTTCTTTTTGGAAGAATCCCCTTTCGATGGCTTCATAAACGCCGCCCATGGCATCAATTTTTTCAATGTAATCCATGGCTTTTTCTTCCATTTGATTTGTTAATGTTTCCACGTAATAGCTTCCTCCAACAGGGTCTATCGTGTTCGGAATACCACTTTCATGCGCGATAATTTGTTGTATTCGTAATGCTATGCGAACGGCTTTTTCGCTTGGAAGACACAGGGCTTCGTCATAGCTATTTGTGTGTAGGCTTTGAGTTCCTCCTAAGATGGCGGCGAGAGATTGAATGGTAACTCGGATAATGTTGTTGAGGGGTTGATGGGCTGTTAATGTACAGCCTGATGTTTGAACATGCATACGCATCCACATGGAACGTGGCTTTTTAGCATGAAATCTGTTTTTCATAAGCTTTGCCCAGAGTCTACGAGCGGCTCGAAACTTGGCAATTTCTTCGAAAAAGTCGTTGTGGCTTGCAAAAAAGAAGCTTAAACGGGGGGCGAAGTCATCTACTTTGAGCCCTCTTTCAATAGCTGCTTCTACATAGGCAATGCCATCGTAAAGCGTGAAGGCTAATTCTTGAACGGCGTTTGAGCCAGCTTCGCGGATATGATAGCCACTTATACTTATTGGGTTCCATCGTGGCAGATTTTTGGTGCAGTATTCAACTATGTCTATTACAAGTTTAACCGATGGTTTTGGTGGGAAGATGCACAATTTTTGGGCAAAAAACTCTTTAAGGAGATCGTTTTGCGTTGTGCCTCCAAGCTTTGTACGTGGAACATTTTGTTTGTCTCCTATGGAGATATACATCGCTAACAGCATGGCTGCGGGGCCGTTTATAGTCATACTAGTGGTCACTTTATCGAGGGGAATCCCATGGAAAAGTGTCTCAAAGTCTTTAAGCGACGAAACTGCAACACCGCATATGCCTACCTCGCCTTTTGCCACAGGGTGATCTGAATCGTAGCCCATGATGGTAGGATAGTCAAAGGCAATGCTGAGCCCTGTTTCCCCTTCTTGAAGGAGATATTTGAACCGTTTATTCGTTTGCTCGGCTGTGCCGAACCCGCTGAATTGGCGCATCGTCCAGAAGCGGCCTCGGTACATTGTAGCATGTATGCCACGAGTGAAGGGATATTCGCCTGGGAAGCCTAGGTCTCGTATATAGTCGAGGTTTTTGATGTCTATAGGAGTGTAAAGTCGTTTTATTGGAATCCTTGAGATGTTGTGAAATTGTTTTTTTCTTTCTGGATGGCGTTTCAACCAGCTCGGAACTGTAGTCCTTTCCCATCGTTCTTGATGTTTGATAAGTTCGTTAAGCCTTTTTTGTTGAATTGTCAATGCTTATGCTCCTTTTGTGAGAGTTGATAGATAGAGTTATTAGATGACCTAAAAAGTTATCTTCACAAGTTGTCTGTCACCTTGAGGTTTGTGTTTCGCTTTGAAAGAAACAAGTATGGGTGAGGTGGAATTTTCTTTGTTCTTTTCAAGGTTTAATAACTAAAACTAATTCTGACATACAATATAACTTTGCTGTATCTTTACGAGCCGTGAATTTGCATCTAGTGATTGTAAACAATCAGTACTGGCTAAAATCGTTTAGAATTGTTGCTATGAACTTTGTTCCTTTTATGAAGCCTTCTATTGTCAAGTTTTCGTTTGGGGCATGGCCTTTCGCTTCTGGATGGCTGCAACCTGCAGAAACAACAGGACAACCTAGTAAGTTTCGGAACAAATGCATAGGTCCTGAAGCTGCACTAGTTGGGTACACAACAGCTTTCTTTCGATACACTTTCTCAGCCGCCTCCGCAACAATGCTTACAAACCTATCTGTTACGGGGGTCTTCGCTGGCTCGGTGGAGCCTTGCTGTGTGGCTTCAATATCTTCGAAGCCTCTTTTTTGCAAGTGTCTAAGAAGTTTTCCAAAAATCTCGTCAGGCATTTGGTTCGACACAAGCCTAAAATCAAGCTTCACCATAGCCTCTTTTGGCAATATTGTTTTAGAACCTAGTCCAGTATATCCTGCTAGGAAACCGTTAATTGAACACGTGGGACTGTAAAGCAATGTTTTCTTAGCTTTGGTCCCTGTCTTATTGTGTAAAAACTCCTTCAACCCTAAAGTTTTCTTAACTTTTTCTTCCTCAAGGGGTATGTCGTCTAACAGTTCAAGCTCTTCCTCAGAAGGCAGTTCAACGTTATCGTAAAAACCTTCGATCAAGATTTCATCTTCTTCATTCTTTAATGTGTTTAACGCCCAAACGAGGCGCCAAGCTGGGTTTGGAACTAGTGGAGCATTTGCAGAGTGGACGTCTCTCGACGCGCCTTTGGCCCTTAACTCCACCGACAACACGCCTTTGAGCCCCAGATAGATTTCAGGTCGCCCTTCATAGTTTGTTCCGCCAAACTCCCAAATTGTAGCGTCGTTAAAAAACAAGTCTTTATGATGCTTAACAACAAGGGCAAGATGAGGGCTACCGATCTCTTCCTCGCCTTCCACAACAAACTTCACGTTCACTGGAACGTCGCCAACAGTTTTGAGAAAAGCCTCAACGGCTTTTATTCTTGAGACAATATTTCCTTTATTGTCTGAGACGCCTCGACCATAAATTCTTCCCTCGTAAACTGTACCGCTAAAGGCACTGAAGTTCCACTCTTCCAAAGGTTCAGGGGGCTGAACATCGTAGTGGTCGTAGAATAGTAATGTTTTCTTCGAATTTTTTGACTTAAGCTCCCCATAGATAACTGGATTTCCATTTTTTTCAGGAATCACTTGGGTAGAGAATCCAACTTCACGTAGCATATCTTCAACCATTTCGGCGCATTCCTGAATCCCCTCTCCTTTTGCAGAAACACTTGGTTGTTTCACTAGTTTCGTCAATGCTTGAATGAAGCTTTGCGAGTTTTGGTCAATGTAGTTGTAAACTTCTTTCATGTCCAACAAAATCACCATATGCCAATAGGTTTGCTGTATTCTTCCTCAAAGAAAATTTCTGAAATTTCTTTTCTCGGTCTAGGATTTAGTGTTTCGTTTGACACACCAATAGGTAACAGTGCAATCACACTCATCTCCTTTGGAATCTTAAGCAGCCGTTTCACTTCATCCTCATTGAAAGCACCTATCCAGCATGTGCCATAGCCTAAGGCTGTAGCCGCCAAAACCATATGTTCCACTGCTATCATAGGGTCCTTGTCATACCATCTTTTCGATATTTTAGTGTCGCCTAAAGCCGTAATAATCACTGTAGCATTCTCCAAGAACTTTTGATTGTTCGCTGCCTTTGCCAGAGCTTTCCTTTTTTCAGCGTCGCGAACAACCACAAAACACCACGGCTGACGGTTGCCTGCTGAAGGTGCCCAACGAGCAGCTTCAAAAATCATCTTCAATTCTTCGTCAGGAATCAAACCGGACTTGTACTTTCTGATACTTCTCCGAGTTTTAATAGCTTCAAAAACATCCATGTTATGTCCCTTCTCGAAGTTCATACTTCCTTAGAACTTATTAACGTTAACGTCATGTTCATTGAAAAAAGGCTGTTTAATCTTAAAACACATTAAATTGAACTTATTTAATCTCGGTAAAGAAAATAATTAGAATAAATGTTGTTTAGGTATGTCTATCCTTTTTGTTTTTTGGGCAAGAAGTTTTTAGTCAGAAAACCGCATTAGAATTTAGGGAATAGAAGAATGGTTGAGGAAAAGGATGTTTTAGATTTTCTTAAAGAAAACAACGGTCAAGCTTCGCTTGACGAAGTTTCCAAAGGACTTAGCATAGCTAAGTATGGACCTGATTCTGCCTATGCGATACTCCAGAGTTTAAAAGCGAGGGGTATGGTTGATAGGAAGGGTGAAATGTGGATTCTAACCGCAGCTATTCAATCAGTCGTTTCTGAGAAGCTAGAAGAGAAGGTTGCTGCGGTTGTTCGAGAAGGCAAGCCGACGCCGGACGTTGATAAAATTGTTAAGGCGATGGCTAAAACGTTGGCTAGTGCCATGAAAGAGGCTAGAGAGCCAGCCGACGAGTGGAAACTTGCCACAAAGCCTATGACAACCGAGATCGTACGCAAAGAAAAGAAGCTTAGCTCTCTAGTTTTGCGACCGAGCGCCGCAGAAGAAGCCAAAAAAACCCTGACAGCCCTGCCTACAGGCACTTTCATCGACCATTTGTTTTTCACCCCAGAAGGAAAGCCTCTAAAGGGTCTCCCTATTGTAGGTCAGTTCGCACTTACCGGCCTGCCCGGCGCGGGCAAATCTATTCTAACAGAAGAAATCGCCGTAAACGTTTCGTCGGCAGGAAAGAAAGTTCTCTATGCCACAGCAGAAGACACTTGGCAGAGTCCTACACCACGTTTTGACCTGCAATCTCGCATGAAACAGAAAGCCGACTTTCTAGAGAAAGACTGGAACAAAATTCAAGAAAACCTCTTTGTGCTGGACACTGTTATGTTTCCAGAGCTGCGAGACTGGAATACCTTTGCAGAGACCTACCGCTACGTTGTGGACAAAGAGAACATTGATTTAGCTATCATAGACTCTGTAACCGTCCTTGAATCCTATAGGGGCGCGCTGAAATACCGAGTTATGGAGCTAGCTAGACACAACCAGATGAAAGGAGTCACGTGTATCTACGTAAACCAACGTAGCAAAGAGTCTTGGGACACTTATGAAATGGCGGGCGGTATCGGACTTGCCCACAATCTTGACGGCACCATAATAATAGACTATGGACGGGTCTACTGGCAGGACCAGCAAACAGATTTGGAAGTGAAAAGAGGCGAGTTCGTTAGAATAGCACGAGTCCTGGACTGTCGAATGTGCAATTTTAAACGTGACAGAATCCGCATTGACATCACAAAAGAGGGACTCGTAAGACCCATAGAGCCTTTCCCAAAACCTCAAAATGAAAAATAAAATGACAAAATTTTAAAAAAATATGCCAAGGGGGACACGTACAATACCCTTTGATATCGTACACGTGCATTCTTCCGGAATTTAGTCGAAGTCCCAAATTGTTCGTCCCTTTGAGAAACTCATAATGAACCGACAGTTTTTGCAGATCATCATGGTGATCTTGTGGGCAGTAAAGCCCCATTTACTGTCCATCTTTCCTTCCTGTTTCTCAAACTCTGTGCCCTGACACAGAGGACAAACTAATTTCCTGTTTCCTGACACCCCAATTCACCCTGATTAGTCAGAATTTCTTGGAATTAGTAATATAAGAAACTTGTCTAAAATCTACACTTGGTTCAATAAAGTAAAGCCATACTAGTGCCTAATGTCAATTAGCTCTTTCTTGTTCCCGCATTTTCCTATAAACTCTTTCCGCTAATTCAGTCACTCTTCTTTGGTTTTGCTTATCTTCCATAATGTTTCCTTTGAGCCATGAATCCTTTAATTTGGCGTTTCTAGATGCAGTAGCTCTTGGGTCTAATTCAACCCAGCCAACGAAGTATTTGTTTGGAGCAAGCCATGAGGTCAGAATTAGGGCTGCAACTGTTTCGCCAATACTTCCGATAATTATGGCGGATGTAATCTTGTCTTTTAGGATTCCATCGTATGGGTATGGGTTCCTTTCTAGGAAAGCCGAGAGCAATGCTGGTATAGTTCCATTGTATAATGGAGAACCAACAATTATGCCCTCAAGTCTGCAAGTTCCTTAGAATCATCTGGTGTTGGGCATTCTTTGTTGAAATAACATTCCATATTACAGTTTCTACAGGGTTTAATATCGTAGTCTGTTAAATGAATAAACTGGGTTTCGACACCCTTCTCCCTCAAGAATTTTAAGGCTAACTTTACAGCGTTTGCAGTATTTCCATTTTTTCTTGCACTACACGATAAACCTATAACTTTCAATCCAATTCTCCCTTAAACTAAAGTATGCAGGTAAGATTTAAACCATTTTTATATAGGCTTACTCTTACTTTTCAGCATAATCACAAAAGCTTTCACAATGAAACAAGATTTGGATATGGAATTACAGGAATGAGAAAAGGTACATGACATTAGTCAAACCTCCCTCCTTTAACGAGTTAGTAAAAACATATGGTAGCCCTAAAGCTGCCGTTCTTCATTTGTTGAAGTCAGGGTATACACCTGAAGAGATTTCATGGAAAATGGGTGTTCCCTATCATTTAGTAAGGCTTTACATGGGTGGAATTGAATTATCCAAGTCAACGCTATTTTCCAGCATCATAGAAGTTTACGAACGCATTGCCATTTTAAGAAGTAAGAAAGGTAAAGAAACAGAATTGGTCAAGTTCTTTAGGAGAACAGACCTTGACCTCGAGGTGAAAACAAGGCTAGCTTTAGGAAAAATCGTTGAGGGAAGCCTCAGAATCGGACCAGGGGTTGTTGAGAGAGCTTTAAGCGTCGCCACTGGAGCCAGCCCTAAAGAAGTAAAAAAGCTTCTTATTGACTATGGAGAATTTGGCGAAGTTGCTTTCTTACTGATTAAGCCTAAAGAAGCAAAGCTTACAGTAGAGGAAGTTTATGAGTCCATTAGGCTCCTGCCAAAGCTTGAGAAGATTAAAGAACGTGACCTCTTAATCGCCAGCCTTCTCGAAGCAAGCACGCCCCGAGAGGGAAAATACATTATCCGCCTTCTTTTGTTCGATTTGAAGCTCGGTTATTACCAGAGAACCGTGATTCATGCCGCCGCAAGAGCTTACAACGTCCCACCAAAACTTATTGAAAACGTGTGTTCCATCATAGGCTTGACCGAAGGCATAATGCTGGCTCCAAAAGGCGCCCTCGCCCTGGAAAAAGTCAAACTGCGTCCAGGTCAATTTCTAAAACCTCAATTGGCACATCTGTACCAGCCTGAAAAAGTTACGTATCCCACATTAGCCGAGTACAAACTAGACGGCAGTAGGCTCCAAATACACAAATGGGGAACACAAATCTGGCTGTATTCACGGCAAGGAATAGAAAAGGCGAAAACACTCCCAGAAGTAGCCGAAATAGGCAAGAAATTCAACGCTCAAAGCTGCATCGTGGACAGCGAAGTTGTAGCAATAGACTCAAACGGACAACCACTACCCTTTCAAACACTCCTCGAACGAACAGTGCCCAGAAAGCTTTCTCCAGAGGAGGTAAACCACAGAAAAAAGAAAGTGGCTGTTACAGTCCGTGTCTTTGACATCATATATTTGAACGGCAGAGAACTCACAGGATTACCTCTTTTTGAAAGGAGAAAATATTTGGTAAAAGTTGTTCCATCAGAGTACCTAGTTGAAGGAAGAGAGTGCCAAAACGAAATTGAACTAATGGGTTTTTACGAAGAGGCTTTACGACGAGGCTACGAAGGCATTGTTGTGAAAGCTTTGAACTCACCCTACGAGTTTGGACAAAGAACTTACACGTGGCTTAAACTGAAGCCTGAACGTGACACCATTGATTGTACGTTGGTGAAAGCTTTGTATGGTAGAGGTAAACGTGCAGGCTTTTATTCGTCTTTCTTGATGGCTGTTCGAGATCCTGTGGAAAAGAAACTCTACACTATAGGCAAGGTTTCAAATCTTTCCGAGAAGATAATGGAAGAGCTCAGAAATATTGTTGAAAGCACAAAAATTAGCCAAGATGAAGAAGGTGTTGTCGTCAAGCCTTCAATTGTGGTTGAAGTTACATATCAAGAAATCCAGATAGCAGACGAGTATACGAGTGGCTACGCGTTACGAGTGCCTAAGGTTGTTCGTTTTAGACCAGATAAAAATGTGGATGAAATTGATAGCTTAGAGAAAATGCAGAAATTGTATGAGCTGCAATATGAACGGCAGACTTCTCAAACGTTATAGTTAGTCCTCTCTCCATTTTGCCTTCAAAGCTGTAAGCAATATGAATCCAACAGTGGTTAAGATTAACGTTAACCAACGAATAGCTATACTCTGCAGCGATGCCTCTGACAACCCCACGTATCCACGGATAAGCTCTGCAACATTTGCCGTAGGTATTAGGTAGGATATCCAGCTTAGGCTGCCGAGCATCTCTGTGGGGTAATAGACTGGTGGAATGAAGATTAAGCCTATTCCAAGTATGTTGGAGATGTTGTTTAAAGTGTAGGGGCTGGACTTGTAAAGATATGTTGATATTATGAAACCAATACCGCTTAACGACGACCAGCATAACAACAATGCAGGAACTATCCAAATTAACGACGTAACGTTTAAGGCACCTATTCCCACAGCGATTAGGATGAAGAGTACTATGCCAGGAAGCGAAAGCAAAAGGGGTGCTAATGCTACTCCTAGGGCATATGATGCTGGGTGCACAGGCATCGCCACAATCATCTCTCTAATCTTTACGTATCTGTCCCATGTGATGTCTTGAACTGCTGCTGCAACACCGATGAAGCTGACAGTGGAGACCATGGCTCCGATGAGACCATGCCCCAACATTTCTCCACCGCCAAAGAGGGCAATAAAGAAAAGAGGAATAGCGCTAATAATTGCAATAAGGATTAAAATTAGTGGCTGCCTTTTCAAGTCAGGAATAGATTTCATCCACGCAATAATCAACGCGTCTTTAACAGTTTTCAAATTCAATGGTTCCATCCTCCAACAAGTTTTACAAAAACGTCTTCTAAAGTAATGGGAGCAGCTTCTGCATTCAAGCCTTTTTTCAACGCTATTCTGACAAGTTCTAAGGCTTCATCTTCATCGTGGAGATAGATTATCTGCTTGTCGCCAAAGGTGACAACTTCATAATCAGTTGAAAGGGAATCCAATTTACCCCTTACTACCACTCTAAACCTTTCTTTTGTCATGCGTTTTATTTCCTCTAGGCTACCATTTGCGACAACGTTTCCGTTGTTGATTATCGCAAGTCTGTCTGAAACCATTTCAGCTTCTTCCATAATGTGCGTCGTCAAAAGAATGGTTTTGCCTTCGTGTACCAAGTTTCTTAATGCAGACCACACACCTCTACGAGCTACAGCGTCCAAACCGCTTGTGGGCTCATCGAGCATCAAGACATCTGCTTGTGAAGAGAGGGCTGAGGCGATGATTGCACGTTTTTTCTCTCCGCCAGAAAGAGAGGCACATATTCGGTTCCGCAATTCAAAAAGTTCCACAGCTTCTAACGCTTTTTTTGCCGATTGCTCCGCTTCTGAACTTGACATCCCCCTCAATCTGGCGAAATAATAGGCGTAGTCCCAAGGTGTATAATTTCCATAAGCGGCAACATCTTGAGGAACAACTGCGATATGTCTACGCACCATTTTAGGTTCTTCAATAACGCTGTAGCCCAAAACCTCAGCATTGCCTTTAGTTGGCATTAACTGAGTAGAAATTATGCGTAAAAACGTCGTTTTTCCAGCCCCGTTTGGACCTAAAAGTGTGAACAGCTCCCCATGCTCAACAGAAATAGCGACCTTCTTGAGGGCTTCAACACCGTTCTGATACACCTTCAACAAGTTATGAGACGCCACCGCTTCAGACACCATAATCATTCCCTTTATGAACGATATTATTTTTCAAGACTTTAAGACAGCGCACATACAGAGCACATCTTTTGTGGTCACGAATTGTGGCTAACGAAATTGTAACACCCATTTCTATCTCCTTAATAATGTTACGAATTGGACACGACAGTTAATATTTCTGAGCAAAACTGGTCAACAAACTGGTCACAAAATAGCCGTAGTTTTATACTGTTTTCGACGCACACCGAAGGCAATTTCTACAAATTCAGGTATCACAGAGTAAGCAAACTCTTGAGTCGGCATACCATATCTCAGACCCTTGCATGCAGAGTCCACATAAATGAAAAGTCTTCGATTCCCATAGTGATAAACTGCATGATTGGAGTCCCCATATTTAGGCTTGTCTAGTACCTTAAAAGGCCAAAGTTTGCAGGCTTGAGGCTTCATATTTTGCAAACCACAAAACGCCTTTGTAAAGGTTTTGTATAGAAACACACAAGAGCCGTCTGCTCTTCTTCTCAAGAAAAACTTGCTAATGCTAGGTGCAGTGTATTCAACCCCGAAAGTCTTTACAATGTTCAACCATTCGGGAAACTTAAGAACCACATCATAACGTCTACAACAAATTCCACACGCGTTGCAACGCCAAGAACTGACTAAGCTCCATGGAACAACCCGCATGCTTGTCCCAGCAGCCTCTCTACGAAAATAAGAAACATCACGTGTTATTAAGAATTTTTGAAGGCTTTCAGTTTTTCAATGATTTCCGAAGGAATGTTAATTGCTTTTCCAATTTCTTTATTTGCAGCCACCGCCACCACGTAGCCTTCTGCCACTAAAATGTCAGTACCTTTTTTCTTAATAATAAAACCATACTTAACCGCCTTTTCTCTAACTTCCTTCACTGACAACGAAATCTCCAAGATATCTCCAAATCTTGAAGGTGTCTTGTACCGACAAAAAACTTCAATTCTAGGAAGCCAAACCCCACGTTCTATAATATAGTTAAAGCTCAAACCTAAATGTTCGTAGAGCTCTTCCTCAGCCCTCTCAAAAAGGCGAAAATAATTCGAATGATGAACAACTTGTGCCGCGTCAGTGTCTGACCAAGTAACACGATAGGTCGTCTTGAATACAGCCATACTTTCATCCCCATCTATGAAAGATTAGACTTCAGTTCCTTAAGAATCTCATCAACCGCAACTTCAGGCGGAATATCAATACTTTCACATCTAAATTCTACAAAAGGAACCTTGCCTCTATAATATTCTAAAAGTGGCTGAGTTTGCCTTTCATAAACTTTCAATCTCTCCTTAATGACCTTTGGCGTATCATCAATCCGCTGATAAAGTTCGCCGCCACATTTATCACAGATTCCCTCTTTCTTCGGCTTCAAAAACCGAATATTATAAACCTCTCCACAGTTTTTACAAACCCTCCGACTTGAAAGCCGCTCAACAACAATCCACTCTGGCACAATCAAGCGAACGATTGCATCAATCTTCGTAAAATTATCTAAAGCCTTAGCCTGTTCAACAGTTCGAGGGTAGCCGTCTAATATGAACCCTTTTTTACAGTTCTCTTCAGAAATCTTCTCTTTCACGATCTCAATTACAATGCTGTCTGGGACTAGTTCCCCGTTACTCATATGTTTTTTCACTTTTTTACCTAACACCGTCTCAGCTTTTGCCATTTCACGGAAAATGTCGCCTGTTGCTATGGCAGAGATTCCGAGTTTCAGCTGTAATCGTGATGCGTAAGTCCCTTTTCCTGAACCCGGAGGACCGAAGATTATAAGGTTCATTTTGCGTCTCCCTTCTTAAGGGAATTTGTAGTTTTAAAGAAAATTGTTACAAGCTAATTAAACATTGCTAAAAATCATGAGATAAGAGAAGCTGCTAGTCTATTTTCTATACACATAAATAGTGTGTGACGGGTAGCCAAGTCTCGGATTCTCGCAGAAATTTTCCGTTTTCACAGGTTTCCAACCTAAGATTTCATAGTCGTGGGAAACCACACGTGTCCCGGGCTTCAACTCTTTTTCCAGCTTCGGCTTAACTTTATCATTCGCACTTGTAGTAAGATACAAAAACACAACATTTGCTGGAGAAAGGTCAACCTCGAACATATCATTTTGAACAATTGTCACTCGATCTTGAATGCCAAGCTCATAAATAGTGGCCAAGGCTTTCTTAGCCAAATCTTCTCGCAGTTCCACACCAACTGCTCTGGCTCCAAATTCTTGCGCCGCCATAATTACAGTCCGACCGTCTCCAGCGCCTAAATCGTAAAAGGTTTCACCAGGCTTTAAACCTACAAGTGTTAACATCTGTCTGACAACTGGAAGTGGTGTCGCAACGAAGGGAGCGATGAACAATTCGTAGGTTTCTCCTTAATGCTTTTTTTGTTATTCTTTGTCTTTTTTAAGGTTTATTGAAGCTTGCTAAGCTACATATGAAGTCTTCTTCTTTGGCAAAGGCCGTCTTGCCTCACCGCACTTCATACAGCTTTGCTGACAAAAATCAAGGTATTTCTCCTCATCCTTTTTTACGATTTCTGATGCTTGACGACAGAGTTCACTTTGTTCAACACAACCAGCTTCATGGCATAACTTGGAAATCAAACTACAACATCGTTCAACGTCTTCTGGGTTGAACGCAACACGATTTGTCCGTACAAGTAAGCAAAGTTCTCTAGCTAAGACACAAGTTCGAATATATTTGAACCTGTTTAAGGTCTTTTCCCTCAGTCTTTGTCTACTTAATTCCAAGCATTCCTACTCCACAAGACAGACCGCACCATAATTCTTAAACGGTATCTTTTATACTTTTAGAAACTCCAATAGCTATTGCTCATCTATCTTTGGATTAATGGTCAAGCCAGCTGTCTTTGCTTATAAATTAGGACAGTGAAGTTTACAGTTCTCTCAGCTAGTCCTACAAAAATTCTCTAATGCTTTCCAAAGTAGACCTAAAACTATTCAAGGAAGTTATTTTTCTGTCTTCTTCCAGCCATATACGAATTATTGAGATTTCTATATAAAAAACTATAAATTGACATAGTGCCTCACAGTCTAGTTCTCAGAAGAGGATGATACGGATTCTTATGACAAGATCGCTATGGAGATATAAGCAAAAGAAACTAAAGGAGAGATAGTAATTGGGATATGAGGAAGCATGGAAAGTTTTAGAAAATCTGGTCGCCGAATTTCGAAAACAAGGTATATCGATTTCTTTAGAAACAATGAACGATTTGCGTGCCGCAAAAACCATGATGGAAGTGTTGAAAGCTGATGCTTCACGCTTCGAGTACGTCCCAACGATAGAAGCTTATCTTGAAAGTGTCGAGTCACAGCTCATGGGTTTGGCGTTGGAGAAATTTGGTCAAGCTTTTGTTAAACAATGGATCAAGAAATTAAATGCAGCCAGAAAGGAAATTGAAAAAGAAAAAGTTGAATCTAAAGTTTCAAGGTTTGTTCTCGGAGTTCCACGAGGTGAGTATTGGGTACGTATTCTACTCTCAGAAGGCATCCCTAAAGAAAACGTGCAGAAATCGGCTGAGAAAATAGGTCTCTCCTGTAAAATGCAAGAAGACGGGTACATATTGGTATATGGCGCCAAAGAAAAAGTCAAAGAATTTGTCAAGAAGATACGTGTGTAGAAACGCCAAGAGATATAAATAGTGTTGCAAAATTAATCCTTGAAGCTGATTTCAATGAGTGAAACCGAAGCATATGCACGTGCATTATCAAGTACTTCCAGAGTTGAAATCCTGAAGCTTTTATACAAGAAATCATTTTCCGTCGAGGAAATAGCGAAAGAGCTTGGTCTTAAGCCTATTACAATTCGTCATCACTTGCAGTATTTGTCTGAAGCAGGTCTTATTGAAGCTTTTGAAAAACGGGAAGGTTCCGTTGGGAGGCCAAAGGTTTACTACAAAGTGACAAAGACACCTCAAACGTTTAGCTTTCCTAAACGATATTATCTAAGGCTATCCAGATTCTTAATTAATGGGATGGAGTTGTTGGCGAAAAAAAGTTGAAGAAATTTTTGAGAGGAGTGGGAATACGGATGGGTGAAGGCGATGTTAAGGAACTTGAAAGAAAATATGACGTTAGGGAATGGACGCTAAAGGAATATGTCGATGTGTACATCAAGAGGTACCTTGAGGAAACTGGGGCAGAACCAGAAATAATTGAAGTAAAGAATGGGAGGATAGTTTACCGGCTACATAACTGCTTGTTCTTCGAGCTAGCGTCTTCAATGCCTGAGATCATGTGTGATGTTCTTCATGAAAGCTACCATGAAGGATTGTCTAAAGAGATGGGAGGAAAGATGATAATAAAGCGACAAACATGCATGGGAAAAGGCGATGACTATTGTGAACATGTTTGTCAATATGAACAAAAATAAAAAGTCCTAGGATAAGTGCACGTTCAAGGTTTATCGTTTTACTCGTTTTCTCTTATATATCCTAAATTGTGCAGGGGCGTAGCAAAGCCGATGGAGACACAAAGTTCTTATTGAGAGCAAGATTTTTTGGGTCAAGTCCGAAGGCAATTCCCATAAGCTGGGTAAAATAGAGTACTGGAATTCTAAATTTGAGATCGAAAGTTGATTCTATGTCTTTTTGTTTTGCGTCTAGATTAAAGTGACACATGGGACATGGTACAATTATGCACTCTGCATTTGCATTCTTTGCAGAGACTAGCAATTCTTTCGTCATGTTCATCATGACTTCTTCTTCAGTTAGACCTAATGAAGCTCCACAACATCTCACTTTATCTATATAGTTTGCAGCTTTGCCTCCTAGTACTTCTACTAATTTGTCCATAGACTGTGGATGTTCAGGATTGTCAAAGCTAACGATGTCAGGCGGTCTGACAAGCATGCAACCGTAGTAGGATGCCACTTTTAGTCCATCGAGTGGAGTCTTTACATGCGAACCAATTTCATCGAACCCGATGTCATTCACAAGTATGTCTAAGTAGTGTCTAACTTTGACATCGCCAACATATTTGAGACCAGCATCGTGGAGTTTTTTGTCAACTTTTTCTTTTAGCTCCTGATTTTCGTGAAGCAATTTGTTCGCTCGAGATAAAGTAAAATAGCAAGCACTACACAGAGTCACTATGTCCATCTTCATGGTTTCAGCTAGGGCCATATTTCTCGCAGACAAGGAAAGAGAAAGAACAGGATCGTAGGCGTATACCGTATCCATCGCCCCGCAACAGTTCCAGTCTGGGATTTCAACGAGTTCTATATCGAGAACTTTGCTTATTGCTTTGCAGGAAACGCCGTATTCTCTTGCTGTTGATTTGATGGAACACCCAGGGAAATATGCATACTTCAAACTTGAGGTTCCTCCTTTGTGATTTCAACCTCCTCAAAAAGAGATCGAAGTTGAGATTTTTCATTTACTTCAGAAGCTACCAACTTTAATTTGCCTTTTCTCCACAGTCTTAAGCCTAAGAGCGCATTTTTCCACATAGCTTTCATATCTGTTTTTCTCGTAAGCATCATAAACAAGTCCGGCTCATGTAGTCTGCCACGTATCTTAATCACTTCCGTAAAGGACTTGTGGAATTTTGGTTTTATCGCGATCTTTGCTGGAAAATTTTCTCTTATCGCCATGTTCTTAAGACTAGACATAAGTGTTGGAATATCTATTCCTCTTGGACAGCGAGTGGCACAGGTATAGCACGAAGCACAAAGCCAAATTGTTGAGCTGGATAGAACCACATCTTTCATTCCTAAATGTATCAGTTTGTTTATCTGGAGTGGATAGAAATCCATAGCCCATCCTACAGGACATGACCCCGCACAAACTCCACATTGTATGCAGTCCAGAACGTTTTCTCCGCCTTGCATTTTCAAGACTTCCTCCAAAAAAGATGGATCTCTAGTTTTGGGGGTAACTTTCAGTCGTGGTTCAATTTTCATTATTATTGCATCTCCTT
>JBHIEO010000008.1:0-19253 GCA_046760665.1 Bathyarchaeia archaeon | reverse complement strand
GAATCTTCTTTTGCTTATACAATTTTCTAAGTTTGCGCGTGATTTGGCGCCGGGGGTGGGATTCGAACCCACGTGGCCCAACGGACCACAGGCTTTCAAGCTAACTTCTCCAGGCTTGAGCTCTGTAACTGCAAATCTGCTCCATACCTGGATCCCCGCATAACAATCTTTTGGTATGCTCTAGGAGACCCCGGCACTGCCAAACTGACAAAATACGTTCACTTTGTTTTAAGCCTTTTTGGAAAGAAACACCCTATAGCCACTCTTCCGAGCCAAAACTTTCACATCACCAAACGTCTTTTCGAGTGACTCTAAAAGACGTTTACCTCCGATTTTAGACCTTACGACCAACTGGAATGAGCCGTCTTCTCTCAGATGTTCACTGGTGTTTGTCACAATTTGCAATACCATTTTCTTTCCCGCGCTCACTGGAGGATTGCAGAGAACAACGTCAAATTTCATGTTTTCTACAGGCTCATAGAGAAAACCGCAGCGAACCTCGACGTTACCTGCTTTATTGCGTTTCGCATTTTCTTTAGCCAACCACACTGCCCGTTCATTCACATCCACCATGACTACATGTAAATACGGATTGAACACCGAAGCTGCTACGCCGACAGGGCCATAACCACAACCCAAATCCAGCACGTATCCTTTTTCTGGCAAAATCATGGATTCTATTAAAAGTCGTGTTCCTAAATCAACACGCTTTTTCGAAAAGACACTAGAAGCCGTCAAGAACTCAAAGAAATGCCCACGCAAGTAAGTACGTATTAGTCCAACTCGAAACCTTGATCGAGGTTGTTTAACGTAATAATGTTCATCTTCGAAACGCTTCATTATAAAACAGCCTTCCACTTATTTTCGTTAAGGAAACTAAAGGCAATATTACTGATGGCTATAGTTTAAGTTGTTTTTCGTATCGCTCCCAAACAAGTCCAATAATTAGGAAAAGAACGCCTAGCACGAAGAAGTAGCTGAGGGGAAGCAAGAAACCTGACAATGTTTTTTCAAAAGTTTGACTGGTCATTTGAGAATAATAGAACGTCGTGACTAACAAAGCGGTAAACGTAGCGAAGCAGCCAATGCCGAAACCCACTGCTAGACCGTTTACAAACGCGCTTTTTCTATGATGCTTCTGCTCTTTTTCCAAAAAAGCTAACCACCTTTCATTGAAAGTAGATTGTTGTCTCAACGAAGCTAATAAAATATTTGAAAGCCACATCTTAATTGAAACTAAGTATCACTGCCTCTACTCCACAACTTCGGATAAACATCTCGAGCCATCAAAACCCTTATCGGCTCAGCCACAAACCCATGATTCATATCTAAAATCTGTTCCGATGAAACCAATGCTCGAGCAAAAGCCACAGCTTCACCTTTCTGAGTGAAAACGACAACTTCATCTTTCTTCCTTATCCCAGTTTCTAAAGAAACAACTCCAGGAGCAGTTAAATAAGCCCCATGACAGACGGCGGCCACTGCCGAGTCACGAACGTAGATCTTCGGAAGAAGCTCCAAAGCTTTCTCCATAGGGTAAACGATTTTTCTAAGGTTTTCTAGGTCTCCAGTTTCCTGCCCTTTGGCGACGTAGTACAATATGTCATACAACGTCACAAGCCGTTCGCTTTCGGTAAATGGCCCGGCACGAGTTCGACGAAGCTCTCGCATATGCGCACCACATCCGAGGACTTCCCCGATGTCAAAGCAAAGTTTTCTGATGTAAGTGCCGCTTTCACATCCAACTTTGAAAAGAACGTTTTTCTCTTGGAGTTCCAGAAAATCTAGATAGTAGATTGTCCTTGTTCGTAGCCTTCGTTTCACTGAGGCCCGCACAGGAGGCCTCTGATAAATTTTCCCTTGAAACTCGTCTAGAACATTTTTAACTTTTTTTTCTGGCATTGTATGATGAAGACGCATTACACAGACATATTCTTTGCCACTTAACAAAAGCACTTGGATAACTTTTGTGGCCTCTCCTAAAGCGATAGGTAGAACGCCGGTCACCTTAGGATTTCCCTGGCTTGATAGGAGCCTCTAGGGTCCCACCGTGACCAGCATGAGTGAGATTTAATATGCGTTTAACCCAAGCAGTAACTTCGTGGCTGGAAGGCCCTGATGTTTTGTCGAGGTTTATTATTCCAAGGCGAAGGTAGTCTTTTATAGGTCGTTCTTCAGGTTTGCATCCATATTGTACGTCGGTTTTTTCTTCTGCTTTAATTAGCAGTTTTCGTTTGATTTCCCATGGAGCTTTAGTTCTCTGCATTAATTTCCTCCTTTAAAAGGAAAAATAGAGTGTTGAAGGTTAAAAATGTTGAGTTTACACAATTTGAGGTTTAACGAGTTCTTTCATTTCTTCAGTTTTACCTGCGGCTTTTAACGCTTGAGCTATGTCCTCGTCGCTTGCCCCCCGTTCAATGTTAATTTTTTCCTTCGTCGGTTCCAAGTGACTTATGTTTGCCCTTCTTCGTTTTATTCCTGTAACTTCTTTGGGGCCAGATATAAGAACGAAGTTTTTGTCAATTAAGTCTACGATCACACATTTGCGTCCAGCCTCTCTACCGGCGATTTTTACACAAATTCTTCCGACTTCTATTGCAGGCATCGTGAAATACCCCAGTAACTTTGAAGAAATGAAGCAACTAATATATATAGCTAGTGGAGCCTTTTCATTCAGCTTTTTTCTTTATGTGCGCGAAGCCTATTCCAATCAGAAATCTTCCAATAGAGACAGCTATAAGCAACATTGCGATCACAAGAGCTAAACTAACTAGAGGATCCAAGTTGAAGGAGTCTATTTGGGTGATGCTTCCAAATGTAGGAGGCTCAAATGCACCACTGACAAAAAGCCATGTTAAAATTACAACGAAAAGCAATATACCGACGCCCATAGAGAGCAAGACATAACCTAATGATTCCGAATATTTCCTTGTTTTCGTCTTTTGAGTAGATTCACTTTTCTTAGACAATTTTGTCATCTCCATACTTTAGTTAATAACAGTTCGTTAACACTTATTGTTTACGGTAATACCACATAACAATTTGTGGTGAAGCTCTAAACCAAAGCGTTAATATATAACTAACAGGGCTTCACTAAAAATACTGTGGAAGTAACGTTGAAAGTTAGTTCTGAGGCTAAAAAACTCGCTGTAGAAACTAAAGAGGTTGCATTGAATGCAGGCGCTGACCTGGTAGGAGTAGTTTCAGCAGCAGACATCGACGCTTATCCAAGACACTGGATTGGTTGGAAAATACAAAACTATACTAAGAAAACAAATGAAATAATGCCAGATGCAAAGTCTATTGTAGTAATCGGTTTCCACGTTTGGGACTACGTCCTCGAATTAGCTTTGAGAAAGAAAGACAAATGGGTTTATCCTGGATATTTCCCGTTATCAACTCAAACCCACGAAGTTGCATTTTCTCTAAAGGCGAAAGGTTACAAAGCAATTCCTTTTCCACGACTAATTTCCCTAAAGAGACTAGCGCAACTAGCTGGATTCGGAGCCTTCGGCAAAAACGCTTTGATAATTAATCCAAAGTTTGGTCCTTGGATACGGTTAGGAGCCGTCTTGACGAATGCCGAATTAGCTTTCGACAAACCTTTTGAACAAGATCTTTGTGGAAATTGCGAGGACTGTGTTAAAGCTTGCCCTGTAGGAGCATTAACACTTTACAAAGTTGACGACTCCAAATGCTTAGTTGGGGTTCATCTCACAGACACAGAGACTTCCAAGTACGCTGAAGCGTTGAGACAGTATGAACCTTCTTTAACAAAAAACTCTCACTTGATGTGCATAGAATGTCAGAAAGTCTGCAAATATGGAAAGGAAGGACGCTAAGAAAGAGTGTTGCAAACATTATATTCCAATGAACAAATGATTTACTAGTAGGTTTATTGTGTGAAAAACTTCTTCTGCACTTAGCTGATTTACGTCAAGAACGAGGTCGAAAGGAGAAAAATCTTTTCCAAGATCAAATCCATAAAGTTTTTTGTAAATGGCATAGGTTTTTGTATCTTTCTCTTTCAAAGCCACAAGCGCCTTTTTGATGCTTATTCCATCTCGTTGGGCAATCCGTTGAGCTCTCTTTTCAGGCGATGCTTCTAACCAGATTTTGAAGCCCGTTTTTAAAAGCCATGGCATTGCCCAACTGTCAAGGACAACATTTCCTTGCTTTGCCCATTCCAAAAGTTTCTCGTCAATTTTCTTGTCAAAAGAAGAATCCTGCATCCGTTTTTTGAGAAATCTCATTCCTTCTCTGCTTTCCCACCACCCCTTTTTCATAGTTTTGTAACCCGCTTTTGACGCTAAGGCTTTTAACGCATCGCCACCAGAAAAATAGCGTAACCTGTACTCTTTAGCAATCCTCTTAGCTAAAGTGCTTTTGCCACACCCTGCCATTCCGGATATGCACAGGACAAATTTCTTTTCAGGAATGTGGTGAGGTATCGTCATTGCCGTTCCGCCTTCAGCTGTCAAAGTATTCGTGATGTCTGTTTTAGCGAGTTTCGGAGACATAGATGGCAAAGTTGCCCGCCATAAATACAGCTAATTCCTCTTCTGGTTTTAGGAAGTTTGCGAATCTCTAAAGTTGAGCGAAGTATAAAGGTGAGATCGCGGCCACAACTAAAACATTTCGGATTGGCTGTCTTTCTTTTTTTGTGTAAAACTTTTTTGCGCCCAACAGGTAAAGAACGATATTTTCGTTTTCTACTTCGTGTTCTTAACGTAGGACGTGGCAACTTATTCCATTGCCCCCATTCCAACTCTAAAGGCTCGCGAGAACAAGGTGCTAAAGAATAAAGAGCATAGAAGGTACCATAAAACTATGGAAAGTGGACCGAAGCCCGGAAGGAAAGCGACTGGTTCCCTGTATATACCCCAAAGCACTTGCCACATAATAATGAAAGGAATGAAGAAAAGCAATGATACTTTCATGGATTGCCATGACATTTTCTGTTGCAGCTTCATTATTCTGGCTTTTTGCTTTTCCACTTTTGCAAGCTTTTTCTTATCTTTGCTTCGCTGCGCTTCCTTAAATGCATCTGTCCAGTCTTTAATTTCCTTTCGCCATGCCCTTAGCTGTTCGGGGTTAGTAAATAGTCGATTTGTTAAAGATGTGAGAAACGTTAGGAGCACGCAGAGTAGAAGAACAAAAATTGTTGCTGCCGGCGCTTGCGGCATTAACAGCCAATCTATAAACAAAGTTATAGTCATACTTCGTAACTCCAGTTTGACTTTGCTATTTAAATTTGTTTAACGTGAAGGTTTTTAACTATTTTTACTTTTAGCCTCCTAAGAAGCGACGAAATGCCGGATACATTTCTGCAACCCGCTCCTGCATCAACTGCTGGTAATATTGATAAATAATGCCAACAGACAACAACACACCCATACCTGTCCCGAAGACCCCAAAAAAGTCTGCAAATGCAGCGATAAGACCAACAATGATTCCTCCCAGAATCGTGACTGCAGGGATATAACGCTTTAGCACCATTTCTATAGGTCGCGCTGATCTTCTGTAGCCTGGAATATGCATCCCTGAATTTACTAGTTGTTTTGCAACAGTTGATGGCCCTAATCCACCCACCTCGAGCCAAGTGACTGAAAAAATTATACAGAACAACACCATAAGAGTGGCAAATCCAATTGCCCTCACAGGATTCAAAGCAACATCTAGGATGCTACGAGGCGCTATTGCATAATAGACTAGGCCTCCTGTGGGTTGTGGTTGGGCTGGGTCTCCGACCCATTCGTAGGTGCCTAGAAGATTTAAGAAGAAATTTGAATTGTTTTGGTTAAGGTTGCTCCAGATAATCTGTGAAAAAAGATATATGTTGGCAAACAAGGCGGAAGTGAAAATTACTGGCAAGTTGGAAACGTAAAGAAGTTTAATTGGATATCGCCCTCGATAACCTCTATAGTCGGCATGAGAAACCGGCAGTTCAACTCTGACGCCTTCTGCATATATGACGACGAGAAACACCACAATAGTGGTGAAAAATCCAAGTAACGAAGGCAAATTTTGAGGTCTAATGAAAGCGTTATTAACTGCTGGAACAAAGTGTGCCGGAGTACGAGAAGTTGCATTGTATGGTACATATTCCAGAGCGAACGAAAATATTGGCTGTGAAAGCGCAATTGTTTGTGCTAACGCAGGAAAGGCACCATAGCTCTTTTGGTCGGCTAATCCAGGAGTCAAGGCAAAACTATCCCATAATATTCTCTGAGCTACTCCAGCCATTATAAAGAGACTAATTCCGCTTCCTATCCCCCAACCCTTTTGAATCATCTCGTCTAACAGTATTATTATTATCCCTGCAAACAAAAGTTGAAGAAAAACGATTATGCTTATCGATACTGGCAGTGCACCATAGACTCCTCCAATAATATAGGCGAACGCTTGAACCCCAGTCAATAGTATGGAGAAGAATTTGCTTGCAGTTGTAAAAAGCCCTCTGTCTTCAGGGCTGGACATATCGACATCTATCATCCCTGAACCTGCTAGAAGTTGAAGGATCAAACCTGCAGTCACTATAGGACCTATGCCAAGTTCCAGTAAGGTTCCTCTGTTAGAGGCAAATATGACTCTTAAATAACTCATTTCAAAACCTTTTTGTCCTGCTTGCAAACCATATAATGGAATTTCAGCCATGATAAGGTAGATGATTAGTGCTAGAGCTGTCCATAACAACTTCTGGTTAAATCCGACTCTTTTTTCAGGCGGTTTCGCTTCTGGCAAGAACCTTGCAATCGGTTTGAATAGCCCAAGGAATCTGCCAGCCATCTTCTTCCTTCCAATTTTTTACGGCAATTTAGTTTTAGTTGCCGCTATTCTCCGTAATTATTTTACCACCTGCTTCTTCTATTTTTTTGGCGGCTGACTCTGAATAAGATGTTACTTTTATTGAAAAAGGTTTGGTTATGTTGCCCATGCCTAAAAGCTTGTTGTAACCAAGTTTATCTAAATCTAAAAAAGACATTCCATCTTTTTCATTTAAGCCTTTTTCGGCGGAAAGCTTCATTGCTAAATCTTCCAAATTTCCCACATTGACCACATTAACTTTCTTACTGCGTGAAGAATAGAAACCTTTCTTGGTAAAATAATCTGGTTCATATCTCAACACATAAGACCATAAGTGTTTATGGCGACCTACTTTTCTTCCGCCTTTTTGGCCTGATTTGCGATGCTGACCAATTCTACCCCATCCAACTGTTCTTGTACCTCGTTTTTTGCGAGTTTTTCGAAGTTTATGAGGCATTTTTCAACCCACTTTCGTTCCAAACTAGAGGATAAACATCCATAAAATCTTTCTCAGGTGTTAAATCATATTTTTTATAAGTTTGTTGATTGCTTCACCGCGATATCCAGTAACTCCACCAACTGTGTAGCTCTTCTTTATTTTTCCCTTGTATCCTTTTTTTGGGGGACGCGCACGGAAAACTGGCTTGATGTTCGGCAAATGTTGAAATTCAATTTCAAGTTTATACATAGCTTCAGCCAACTCTTCTAAAGTTTTGTAGCCGACTTTTTGAGCATATTCGTCATCAAGCTTTTTATTACCAACAAGTCGTCCTCGTTTTTTAAGTAGCAAAAGTATAGTCTCTTTTGTTACTTCACCCCATGTGACAAAGTTTCTTACTTTTTTCAGCATGCCAAGGAAGCTGGGTCGGCTGTCTACAAGCGTTATATGGCAGTTTCGGTTTAAGCGAAGGATTTCAAGGGTTTTTTCTATCTCGGGCGATGCATCACCCACACCTCGAACACGGACAACGGCTAGACATTTTCGTTTTTCAGCCATTTTTATCTCACCCAGTCTTCGGGTGTAACAAAGCTGTAGGTTTTTTTAAGAGCGTCAAAAACAGCGTAGGCAAAGGAAGGAATCGTTCTAGTCGAGCCGAAGCTTCTAGTCCAACAATCTTTTATTCCTGCGAGTTCCAGAATAACTTTCGCTGCTTCACTTGCAACCAAACCGAGACCTCTAGGTCCCGGAATTAAAACAATCTCCACACCACCACATCTACCGGTAGTTTGGAATAATATAGAGTGTTGCTTTCTACATCCACATTCCCAGCTTCCACACCCCCTCCGGACAAAGCTTATATTAAGCCTAGCGTTCACAGCTGCCTTTTCAATTGCAGTACGCACTTGTCTCGCCTTTCCACCACCTAATCCGACGTAACCATCACGGTTTCCGACCGCTACTATTGCCTTGAATCGAGATTTTTCTCCCGCGTCAGTTTGCTTCTGCACCAAGTTTATGTTGATAACTTCTTCCTGTAAGTTCGGAAGCAAAAGGTCTACAATTTCTGGCTCGCGTATTTTCAACCCTTCCAAAAATATTTCTTCCATAGATGAAATACGGCCTTCTTGAATCATTTTGCCAAGAGAAGTCTTGGGTCTCCAAGTTTCGCTTACTTCTCTTTCCGTTCTTCTTACTAACGTCCGTCGTCGGCTCATGAATCTTCAACTTTCCTTTTGCGTTTCTTCTTTGCTTTTCTTTTCTTGGGTGAAGGCACAATTTTTTCTTTCGTTGCCTCAAAGTGTTCTATGAGCTTTTCTGGCAAAAGTTTTCTTTCCAAGTACTTGGAAAATGTTTTCTCATAGAGCTCTGGGTTTGAAGAGACTAGACTTTTAGCGTAATCGGCGATGTGTTGCCCTTTTAATCTTTTTTCGTCAGGTAGTTTCTCTGCTCCATGTGGGGTGTTGATGCCAGCGTCTATGACACCCTTCAAGGAGGCAAAAACACGGGCTCCTTTTGTAGGTTGGTGTAGTCCTATATCTGCAACTGCTTTTTTCACATTTTTTGCAACTGCCCTTATTCCACATAATAGTCCAGTTAGGTATGCGGAAGGCAAATTTCCACACGCAGCTTTCCAGCCATACTTCTTGAGCTCTTGAGAGTTAGCAGAGACAATGACTTTGTCTCCTCTAGGAGAGGCTTCTATAATTTGAACGTTCATGTGATTTAGTGAGCCTCTAATTACCACACGAGGAAGCTTTGAAATTATTAGTGCCTTTCTCGCTTTGTAATCTGTTTTTCCCTCTCTACGTCGTCGAAATGGAACATTATAGGATGGCCCTTTTGCCATCAGCGTGTCCTCCATAATCCTTTGGCCTTTATACGGCGCTCAAGTTCAGCGATTGATTCGAAGACGCCGCTTCCTGCCATTTTGTAAAACTGACGATAGGTACTTTTTGTAATGACACGTTTTTCTTTTAACTCCCGGAGCCTTCTTCGCAATGCCCGAATTTTCTTCATCCAAATCTCTTTTTTGGATGCCTTAGGCTTGCTTCTTTTACCAGGACCTTTTCTTAGTCCCTTCTTTTTCTTCATGTGCAGAACACGCGCTCGTGATCGGCTGACTCCTTTTTCAGGGATTCGTTGTATGGCTCTTTCGTGAATGAGTTTCCTTATTTCTTCTCGGGTAATTGCTACCTCAACATCGTCAATTCTTTCAGGGTCTATCCATACTCTGTTTTGTCCTACTTTGAGAATTTCGGCAGCAAGGCGTCGTTGGCTTTTAAGACTCATTTGCTTTCACTTCCTTTGTCCGCTTTGTCCGTTTGGAACGTTTTGGCTTCTTTTTTGTTCTTGTATTTGTCTCTTCGGGCTCCAAAACTGTTTCTTCAAGCATCTCTTTTTCGATTTTTTCTTCTTCAACTTCTCTTTTGACAAGCGGATTTAAAACATGAATCTCTCTTTCTCTTGCTAGTGCGGCGATTTGAATTCGTTTTCTTGTTCCCACTGTGTGAGCGATTCGTATAGCTTGAGTTTTTGGGTTTACCTTGGCTACTTCGTCTGGTGTGTGAACTAGCACTTCCTTGTATCCTGAAGGATGGAGCCCTCTGGCTATTCGTGGTCCGCCGTAACCGACGTTTACGGATTTGGGCCAACCTTTTACTTTACGGCGCATTTTGTTGTCTAATCCGCGAGGTTTTCTCCAACTTTCATTTAAGCGTTTGTAACGCCAACTTTCTTGACGTTTAAACTCGGGTTTTCTCGCTTTCACAGCCTTTCGTAACTTTACAGCTTGTTCAGCCACGACTTTCTTTGGTGTCGCTCTTTTGGTCATGTTTCCATTCCCTCGAGACGTTCATATGTGTATATACCATCGAGAAATACTCGCGGGTCTTTTAGTTTAACTTTCGTTGCTTGTTCGATGTTTGCTGCTGTTTGGCTCACGTCTTCCAAGTTTATTCCTTGAACAATCACATCATCAGACTTGACTGAAACCTTTGCGTCTCCTACTATTTTTGCCATACGTGGGCTACGTTCTCCGGTAAAGTTCTCTATTAAAACCCTTTTATCTTCGATTTTGACGGATATTGGAAAGTGAGAGAAAACGATTTTCAATTTATAGGTAAATCCCTTTGTTACTCCTGTTATCATATTCTTAATGTGAGAGCTTACTGTTCCGACAGTTGCCGCCTCTTTTTTGCGAGGCCAGTCTGTTCGAATTTTTATCATTTTTTCCTCTTTTTGAATGCACAAGGGTGCGTGAGAAAAGTCTCTGGTTAACGTTCCCTTCTCTCCAGATATGGTTACCACTCTGCCCTCTATTTTGACGTCTACGCCTTCTGGGATTCCAATCGTTTTTTCAATTTCTAAAAGACGCATCTTTTCTTTCTCCTAATAAACGAAGGCTAGTAGACGCCCCCCTATCTTTTCTTCTTTTGCTACTTTGTGAGAAGTTACTCCTCTGGAAGTAGAAACAACCAGAATGCCCATGTCCTTTGAGGGAAGAAAGTTTCTTTCCCATTTTTCAAATTCGTCTGCACGTACTGGAAAGCGGGGTTTGACTGAGCCGCATTTGTTTATTCTGCCGAGAAGTTGAACTTTGAATTTTCCTGTCCTACCATCGTCTATGAATTCGAACTCGCCGATATAGCCATTCAGCTGCATCACTCTCAAGACTCTGCCAAGTAGTTTAGAGGCTGGATTGATTACACACTCGCGCTTTAGACGCATCTCGTTGTTCATCAATGTAGTCATGCCGTTCGCAATTGTATCAGTCACGATTTCTCCGCTTCCCTTCACTCATATTTTTTAAACCCAAGTTCTTTGGCTATCTCCCTAAAACAATGTCGGCATATATATAAATTGTAACGACGGATTACTGGTCCATAGGAACCGCATCTTCTGCAAGGTCTGCTGCCCTTACCGAATTTTCTCTCTTTTTTAGGTCTCTGTTTTCCCATGTAACCATACCTCAGACTATTTCAACTCCTAGAGTGTCTTTGACGAATACTATTGCCTCTTCTTGGGTCAACAAATGACCTTTTCCAATGCTTGATTTTGTTCGTCTTCGTTCCTTGACGCGATAGCCAGCACGACCGAGGGAGACCGAGATGTCCATTCCGAAGATTCCGAGCTCTGGAATGTATTTTGTGCCTGGAATTTCAATGTGCTCTTTTATACCGAAAGAAAAGTTGCCATTTCTGTCGAAGCGATTCTTTGATATTTTGTTATCAATTGCTAGTAGTGCTTTTTTGAGGAATGTCACCGCTTTTTCTTTTCGCAGTGTTACAACACAGGCTATTGGTTCACCTTTTCTTATCCCAAAATCTCTTATGGTTTGTTTAGCTTTTCGTTTTACAGGTTTTTGACTTGTTAATTGTTGGAGAACCTTTCCAGCTTTTTCAAGCGGTTCTCCTGATTGTCCTACGGATATGTTGACTGTTACTTTGCAGATTTTTGGTTTTAGCATCGGGGTTTCTTGCCATTTTTTGCGGATTTCTTCTTCAACCAACTATATCACCTTTGGCAACGAGATTGATTGTTTACTGTCGCCTACAACGAAGACGTAGTCTAGAGTTGTCTGAAAACGTTTTCCAGCTGCATCTTCTAGTGTTACCAACAAGGAACGACGTTTTTTCCCTGTCCCTTTTTCGATGTCTACGATTTTTCCATGTATTCCCTTATTTTTTCCTCCGATAATTAATGCAGTTGCATCCTTCGCTAGTTTCATGTGCCCAAGTATTTCACCGCTGGGGACGGCGACTTTGATGACATCGAGGGTTTGATAGATGTCTTCTTCAGGGTTTTTAGGGTCTAAAACTTGAATTAGTTTGTTTGTGCCATCGTGGAAATTAAGCTGAACATGCCCATGCTTGACGATTGTTTTGTTTTCTATGCGACAAAGCTTGAATGTGGCTTCGTCCTTTTCTATTGGATGTAAAATGAGCCCTTTTTTATACGATAAAATGCGATAAATTGCCTTTGCCTCTGGAATAGAAATTACGTCCATTAAACCCACGGCAAACGCGTCTTCTCTGCGAATTTTCCCGTCAACAAACACTTTCCCTTGGGAAATAATGGTTTTTGCTTCTTTTCGTGTTTTTGCTAAACCTAGAATATCTCTTAAAACTAACGTTAAGGGGAGACTATGCGCCATTGAATGAGAACCTGGCTTTGGTTTTATCGTCCAGACGTATTCTTTGCGGTGGATGGGCCAAAATCTAGGTGCTGGTTTTCGTTTTAGATGTCTGCTTCCGCCTTTCTTTCCCAAGTCATTCAGCTCCTTTTTCAGCCTCAGCTTTCGTTTTTTTCTGTCTAGACCTCTTGGTTTTTCTAGTTTTCTTTACTTTCTCTCGCGCAGGCTTCGTTAGTTCTTTTTCTTTCTTTTTCTTTCTTTGAATTTTTTTTGCCGTTTTTTTTGCTTCTGATTTTTCTGCGGTTTTCTCTTTCTCCTCTTCAACAACGGCTCCTGCAGTTGGAGGACGCATTTCCTTTTCCAAGAGAACACCCTTTCGCTTTAATGCTTCTCTGCGCCATTTGTCATCCAAATTAAGGTTTATGATCATAACTTTTGATGGATGAATGGGAATTGGTATTGTTGTTCCATCTACTTTTTCGCGTGTAATGCCTTCAACAAATATTCTGTATTTTTTACGGTCAACTCTTATTATCTTGCCTTCGAATCCTTTGCGGTCGCCTCTCATTACACGAATTATGTCCCCCGTTCTCACGGGAACAGAGTTGGTTCCATGTTTCTTTTTCAGCTCAGCCGATAGAGGTGCGGAAAAATATCTGTGGCGGAGATGTGGGGGGGCTTGAAACAATTTTTTACGCTGTGTTCTTGGTTTTGTAATCTGCACACTGTTCACCTATACAATTATGCTTGCAGCACTTGCTATTCTGGGCCACCGTTCCGCTGCTTCTCTTGCCACAGGGCCTCGAATTTCAGAGCCTTTCATTTCTCCTTCAGCGGTCATTATAACTGCCGCGTTGTCTTCAAATTGGACCCAAATGCCTTCCACACGTCGGAAGGGCATCCTTTGCCGCACAACAACTGCCCGGAAAAGTTTTTTACGCATATCTGGCGTGCCTTTCCGTACGGAGACCATTATCGAATCTCCCACGCCTGCTGCTGGAACACGTCTTAGTCTTCCTTTGTATCCAATAACTTGCACAAGTCTGAGCTCTCTGGCGCCAGTGTTGTCAGCACATTTTAGCATAGTGCCCGCTTGGACGCCTCTAGTAACTTTCGGTCTTTGCCCAAGCATTGCTCTTGCAAATAGCGCTCGTGGTCTAGCCCTTGCAGCCAAACTACTTTTCCTCCAGTTTTTCAACTATTACGAAAGAAACGGTTTTGCTTATAGGACGACACTCCGCAATCTTCACTTTATCACCTTCTTTTGCGTCGAGGCAAGGCGGGTTGTGGGCAGGTATGTGGCTGTGTCTTCGTTCATATCGCTTAAATTTAGGTATATAGTGAAGGTAGTCACGTCGAATTATGGCTGTCTTATCCATTTTTGCACTAATAATCAAGCCGTCTAAAACACGTCCTCTAACTGAGAGAACTCCATGGAAAGGACAATTGGAGTCGGTGCACGACTTTTTTGGTTTCTTTAAAGAAAGGATCGCCATTTTCTACCAAAGCCTCCTGATTCGTTTTTTTAGACGTTCTTCCGGCCTTCCTATGAGAATTTTTCCATCAATTTCTACGGTTGTGCCGTCGGGTAAAGTGAAATGGAAAACTGCCTGCTCTTTTATTACAGTTTTTCTTTTATTATCTTGCATTATCATAAACGTATTCCGTGTTTCATCGATAACTGTTCCAGCGATACCTATGTAGTAAGGATTAGGAGATTTTGTGACCTTTGCTTGGAGACCTATAAACTCGTGTTGAATTATTGCGGGTGTGACTTTCACTGTTTTTTCGCCTCTTTGGCTTCTGCAAGTTCAGTTTCGTGTTCTACGGTGAGAATTCGGGCAATGGCTTTGCGAAGCTCCCTTATGCGTGCAGTGTTTTCTACAGAACCTCCCGCCTTTGTCATTGTTCTAAGTCGTACAAGCTCAGTTCGTAGCTCTGTGACTTTTTTTCTTCGTTCCTCTGAAGACATGTCTCGAGCGTCTTTGAGTCTAATGATGGGCATTTTTATTCAGTTGCCTCCTCCTTTTCCTTTGTTATTGATGCTTCAGCTTCGGAGATTTCCTCTTTTGATGCTTCTTTTGCTTCGGCGGTTTCTTCTTTTTCTTTGGGAGGGATTATTGTTATTCTGTCCGGAAATTCGGCCTCGGGAGGCATTATGCGAACTTTTACTCCGAAAATGCCGGGTTTTAACTGGACGTGGAACTCTGCCTTTCTCATGTATTCTAATGGTGGTTCTCCACTTTTCGGCAAGTATCCTGCACGAAACTTTTCATATTTCGCTCTTTGCCCTCGAAGTTTTCCACTGATAATTATTTCAACCCCTAACGCTCCAGCATCCATAACTTGGTTAAGCGCCCAATACCCTGCTCTTCTATAGTGGACACCTCTTCTTAACGCCGAAGCGGTACGTGAAGCGATAACATATGCATTGAGTTCTGGGATTTCAATCTCTGCTACAGAAATCTGGGGGTTAGGAAGTTCGAACTTTTCTTCCAAAACTTTGGCGAGGTCCTTTATGGTTTCTCCGCCTCGACCTATGACAACGCCTGGACGCATAGCATAAACCACGATGTGTGTTCCTAGCGGTGTTTTTGTAATGTCGACGCCGCCATAGCCTGCTCTTTCAAGCTCGTTTTGCAAAAATTCGTCGATTTCTGCTCTTTTTATAGACTCGTCAATAAAATGTTTAACTACAGACATATTAAACAGCCTCCTCTGCCTTCTCTTCAATTTCTTCTAAAACAATTTCAACATGCGTGAGAGGCCTGTTTTTCGGAGTTGAGAGCCCAAAAGCTCTTGGCATGGCACGTTTAATTTTCATTCCAGGATAGGCCGACGCATGGATTATACGAAGGCGCTCAGTATCCAAGCCTTTGAATTCAGCGTTGCTTTCAGCGCTTTCAAGAACTTTCAAAATTTGTGCTGCTGCCTTAACCGGATACTTCCCCACCATTGCTTTCTGCATTCCATGTCTGTGACCTAGTTTTTTTATGAATCTACGAAAGGGTACGGGTTGTTTTTTCGCTATGACTTGTTCTAAATATCTTTTTGCCTTATCCAAACGCATGCCCTTGATTGTTTTGCATACTTCTCTTGCATGTTTAGGAGATATTCTAAGCTCGCGTCCGCTGGCTTTCACTGCCTTTTCTGTATCGAGTTCTGTAACGGAGTATCCGAATTTTGGCATGCTTTCTTCCAACTGTGCAATTCAACAGCATCAACGTAGTTTATATGTCTTTTCGTAGAAAAATTTATCAAAGTTTACTGTTTCTCGCCAAATATTTTGCTAAGACGTTTTATGTACATTTCAATTGTTCCGACTATTTTGCGCTGGCTTTTCATTAATATAGAGTAACTGCTAGACCTTATTTATTCCCGATTTTTACAAACTTGTTTCTCTTAGGCGAAAAGAACACATCCTTTTAAAGTTTCTCCATATACTAAAACTATTATGTCTCAACGTCTAATCATACGAGAAGGCAGCAACGTCCTCCTTTACCTTAACAAAAAACACTCTTACCTAGTTAAAGCGGAGAAAGGCCAAAGTTTCCACACACATAAAGGTTATGTCAAATTTGACGATGTAATTGGCAAAAAATACGGTACACATTTGCTCAGTAGTTTAGGTGTAGAATTCGTGGTTTTGAAACCAACTCTCCGCGACTTAATTTTCAAAGCAAAGCGAAAAACTCAGATAATGTACCCAAAAGACATAGCCCTGATAATCATGTTCAGCGGAATAGGTCCAGGCAGTCGTGTAGTTGAAGCAGGTACTGGTGCCGGCGCCTTAACCACCGCTCTAGCTTTTTACATAAGGCCTCGCGGACGTGTCTACAGCTACGAGATTCGACCAGAATTTCAAGAAATCGCTCTCAAAAACCTAAAAAAGGCAAACGTCGAAGATTGTGTTGAGCTCAAAAGCAAGAACATAATATTAGGCATCGACGAAAAAAATGTGGATGCTGTTGTTTTGGATTTAGCCACTCCGTGGCTAGTTATACCTCATGCCTACTCAGCACTGAAAGGAAGCGGAAACATAGTATCCTTCAGTCCAACAATCGACCAAGTAGTAAAAACCGTTGAGGCTTTAAAGGAGAACGGATTCGTTGACATTGAGACGTTTGAGTGTATAATGCGGGGAATGCAAGTGATGCGCGGAAAAACCAGACCACAGACGCTCATAACTGGACACACAGGTTATGTGACACATGCTCGAAAAGCATTGAAGAAAAGCGGAATGCCTAGCTTAAGCTTCTCTTCAAATCTCTCACACAAATAGTTTGATTAGGAAGTGTTCACCTTCAATCGCGTTTTGACTTAAGATAAATTCCCACTTCGTCCTGTATGATACAATGTTTTTTGAAAAAACAGGCTAAAAGTTAATAGGGGCGAATTAAGGGCCAAATGTAATCGTGTTTATGGATTCTTCGTTTAAATAAAACGTAAACTATTGAGGCTACAATAAAGCTGATACTGAGAATCTCCACATCTCTAGATGAAACTGTTTCTATACGATTCTGCTCTGAGTAATCCAGCAGCGGAAGCTTCCATGCAGAAGTTCTTGCGCCGAGTTTTTCATCCCGGTTTGCTTTGACTACGAAGAACCATGTTGGAATGAGAGTCATTACTAAGCCAAGAACAATAGCAGCAGTAATGTATGCTAAAGCTTTGTTCATGATAGTTTTCTCCACATGTTAAATAGCTACAAGTTGCTTTTAGTTCTACATTTTAGAACAGTTAACTACACGCTTAAAATGGTTTTTCCCTCCACAATCTAATTGTTTCAAACCACAAAACCAAACAGCTAACAACGCCAAAAGTTAGGGCAAAGAAGTTATGAGTAGTTCCAGTTACTCCATAGAGCAGTAGATAAGTAATAAGCATAGTGGACAACCAGACTGAATAGAACAAATAACGGGGAACCAGAAAGCGCCCTATTCTTGTGAAAAACCTGAGAAGACCAACCTTAACTTCTTCAACAAGAACATATTCCCCTGTTCCTTTTTTTGTCACAAGCCCAAGGTTCTGCAACTTTTCCAAATGATGAACTGCAATGCTAGGACTCGAAAAACGTAAAGAGCGTTGAATTTCCCGCACTCCAGCGCTGTGCTGTGCTGCTCTGAGCAAGTACCAATAAACCTGCAGGGTTTTGCCTTTCAGTTGCGACTCGATAATGGTCAAGTCAGAAGCACGTTCTCTGGACATTAAATCTCTCCAAAAACAGTATCCCAATAGATCGTTATATAAAATCTGGCTGGAGAACTCTTTAATTACGCTGGAATATATGCTGAACATAACTTATAGCCGGGTAGGAAGTTTTTAAACTGAAGTTGTCTTCCATTTCCTTTTTATAAATAAGTAGATCTTCGTTTCTTTTAAAACTCAGCAATTAAAGGTTACGAGTTCATTTTTCGTTCGCTGCTTTTAATTTTTCCAGAGGAAAATTAACTTTTTCCTCTATGGCTAAAATGTGCTCAAGCTTACCATTTATTCTTACCATATGCTTTGAAGTTTTTGGAGGAAGTTTGTTACTACTCATGCCCGCCTTTATCACCATTCCTTTGGTGACCTTTGAGCCACTTCGCCACGATGTTACTTCTATTTGGGGTGAGTTATAGTCGACAAAAACAACAGGAATTTTGTTACACCCTAACTCTCTAAGCGCGTTGAACCTGTGATTCTATCTCCCTTTTTAGCTCTTCTAAATGCTGCGAATCTACTTCCTCGTGGGGTCTTAACCTTTCTAGTTCAATGTATGTTATTCGTGGAGTCTGCTGAGTGTTGGTGTTACGAAGATTTTTCTTCAATTCAAGTACCAATTTTATCTCATTTAAGCGAGTGTAGGTGCGGGGAGGTTAGACTGAAAATTTGGCATGGCATTAAGGTTGAGGTTCGAATGACATATCTATTTTTCATCCAGCCACGGATACAATTCTCGAAGTTTTTGCATGGATTCGTCTACTTTTTCTTTAGGATATTCGCATGGAGGTAGCTTGCCGTTTAATTAGTCGTCATATGCTTGCATATCAAAGTGTCCATGTCCACAAAGCAGAAACAAGATCGTTTTTGCCTCCCCAGTTTCCTTGCATTTTAAAGCCTCGTCAACTGCGGCTTTGATAGCGTGAGCAGGCTCGGGGGCTGGCAATATCCCTTCAGTCTTTGTAAATAGGGTCGCTGCCTCGAATGTTTGAACCTGGTTGTAAGCTCTACTTTTTATGACACCTTCTCTGTTTAACAAACAAAGGGTTGGAGCCATTCCATGATAGCGTAACCCGCCAGCATGGATGGGTGGAGGTACAAACATATGACCAAGAGTATGCATTTTGACCAATGGAATTATTCGAGCAGTATCCCCATGATCATAAGTGTAATAGCCCTTTGTCACTTTAGGACAAGCCGTAGACTCCACAGCTAAAAACTCTACTTTTTTAGAAGATTTACCTGAAACTTTGTCGTAGTAGAAAGGCCAATACAACCCCGAAAAGCTACTTCCTCCACCTATGCACCCTACAATCAAGTCAGGATAATCATCCATAAGCTCCAATTGTTTCTGAGCTTCTAGGCCAATGACCGTTTGATGGAGAAGAACGTGGTTTACAACACTCCCGATAGAATACTTGGCCTCATCATTAGTAAGTGCATCTTCCACAGCCTCACTAATGGCTATTCCAAGGCTTCCTGTAGTTTCAGGGTCTTCTTCCAAAATTTTTCTGCCACTTTTTGTTCTGTCTGTAGGACTTGGATAGACTTCTCCTCCCCAAGTTTCCATCATAACCCTTCTGTAAGGCTTTTGGTAATAACTCGCTTTGACCATATAAACCGTTGATTTCAGTCCGAACATCATGCAACCGAACGCCAACGCAGAGCCCC
>JBHIEO010000007.1:0-19372 GCA_046760665.1 Bathyarchaeia archaeon | reverse complement strand
ATCACTCAGAACGTTTGGTGGCATCAAAGCAATATTACAACCATCAACGCTCTCAACGATACTGGGGAGGCTATCGAGCCTGTTCAAAATATTATCCCAATCCCTTGCTTTAGAAGATATCCTATCAAGAATCTATACTGTATTGAAAACCCTATCCCAATCCCTGAACCTGGTAGATATCTTGAGTAGGATATACGGTAGCCTCAGAGCCTTGACTCAAGCTTTGAACATCACGGATGCTTTATCAAGGGTTTACGGGAGAGTGGCTGCTTTAGCTCAAGTTATCGACGTAACTGATTTAGTATCCAAGCTAAGGAATGTTCCCAAGGCAATCGTTCAATCGATAAAAATAACAGATGTATTAGAGAGAGCATACGCCAGCTTTAGGGCTATCTTTCAACCCCTTGAAATCACAGATATACTGACCAGTTTGAAGAGAACCCCAAGAACAATAACCCAGGCTTTGGCTATAACTGACATAGTTTCCAGGCTCTATTCTGGTTTTAGAACTTTAATCCAGCAACTTCAATTAGTTGATGTATTAACGAGATTAAGGACTATACCGAAGGCTTTGACTCAATCAATAAAAATATCGGATATAACCTCTAGAACGCTGAGTTCTTTCAGAACCTTAATCCAGTCTTTAGCTTTAATGGATGTAGTGGAAGGTGTTGTCCCTATTATAGAGAGAGCGATGTCCCTTTTGTTGTCTGTGACCGATGCCTTAGCAAGGACTCTGGCTTCTTTCAGGATAAATACCCAGACAATAGGTATAACTGATGTTTTGGGAAGGATTTTTGGTGGTTATAGAGTCTTAACCCAAGCTTTAAAGATAGATACTGTAGTTTCAAGACTATACAATGGATTCAGGGTTTTATCCCAAGCCTTAGATATAACAACTCTAGTTTCAAGACTGAGGAATGTTCCAAGAGCTTTAGCACAAACATTCAATGTTGAGAGTGTAGTCGAAAGATTTTATTCAAGTTTCAGGAAAATAATCCAAACGATAAAGGTAACTGATGTTCTAACGAAATTAAGAAGCGTTTTCAAAACATTAACCCAAGCAATAGACGTAACAGATGTTTTGGCACGACTTTTCTCGAGCTTTAGAGAAACAACCCAAACGGTTGTAATGACGGATGTTTTAACAAAGTTAAGAAGTGTATCTAGAACGGTGATACAATCGTTGAACATTACTGATCTTGTGGATAGGATATATTCAGCTTTTAGAGAATTACTACAACCATTGTCAGTTACTGATGTCTTGACTAGAGCTGTAGCCTCTTTTAGAGAGATACCCCAAACTCTTGTTTTAACTGATGTCGTTAGCAGAATAAGGAACATCTCAAGAGCGATAATTCGATCGATAGACATAACAGATTTTGTGAGCAGGGTATACTCAGGATTCATATCCTTGGCTCAGGTATTAAGGATAACAGATGTTGTATCAAAAGTGTATGGGAGCTTGAGAGCACTAACTCAAACTCTTGGTGTAACCGACATCTTGAGTAGGCTATATGGTGGTCTCAGAGCCATGACACAACCCATAGGAATCACGGACATACCTTCAAGGCTTTATTCTGGTTTCAGGGCTGTAGCCCAAACTTTACAATTAACTGACATCGTTTCAAGACTTAGAAGTGTTCCTATAGCTCTAATTCAGGTATTAAACATCGAAACCATCACGACAAGACTCTTCTCAAGCTACAGAACCATAGCACAATCACTTTCTTTAGTTGATATCGTCAGCGGGATAAGAAGTGTTCCAAGACTCCTATCTCAAGCGATAAACATCACAACTTTAACCAGTAGGATTTACGGGAGCTTTAGAACGATAGTTCAAGCCTTGAACATAGATACGATTACATCAAGGCTGATAGCCAGTTTTAGGGTATTAACACAATCTTTAAAGATAACTGATATTCTGTCGTACACAAAAGTAAAAGTTGGAGAGGTTTTTCTGTCCATCTCCATAGTGATAACAGACATCGTTAGCAGAACCGTATCTTTATCCAAGGCTCTAACCCAAGCATTGATTTTAACCGATCTGGTTAGTGGGATTAGAGAAATTCCTATAACACTAACCCAAACAATCCAGTTCTTCCCGCCCAAAACCAAGGTATACAATGTCACTCAAGGCTGGACGAATGCAGTAACAACAAAACCGCCTCTAGTCTATGCACCTGCTGGAGAGACTTCTGTAGATATAGATAATGTAACGGTCTCTGATGACGAATACATAACGACATCTAGTTCAGATTATCCTTATCACAAATTCTTGTTTTTGGTAGAGGAGAAAGATATCAATTGGATTGAAGTGAATTGGGAAGGGCATACCAATACGGATGGAACCATTTATTTGTATGTATGGAATTATAGTGAGCAAGTGAACGGTAACTGGACTGAATTGGATTCGGGATCTGGAACTTCTGATTTTGTTTTAAACAAAACAATATATAATATCTCCGATATAATGCTCGGACAGAATATTACGATTTTAGCACAAGACCCCCCTGCTAATGAAATTATTGGAGACTCTATAACATTGAAAGTGGGTTATGTCAAGAAATTTGTAATTAATGTTTGGCATTTAGTAATATTAGGAGTAGTTTTAATTTTCATGGTTTTAATATTCAAAACGAGGTTAAGAAAATGACAATAGGTAAGAAATCTTTAGCTAAAATGAGTCTAATTCTAATCTCTCTATTTTTATCATCATTATTAATTTATTATATTCTCACTCAACTTGAAGAAGCCAAAGCAAGCCCTGCCCATGAATGGCTCTCAAAGCTCTTAGCTACTTTTGATGATGATACCAACGAAGACACCACGAATGAAATTTTAGATTCAGGTAACAACAAGCCTGATTTCTCTGGGGAGTTGACAAAGTTTTCTGTCAAATTAGATGGTACTCCCTATAACAGCAAAAATCTTGATGCTGGTGATGGTATTCAATGTGAGCATTGTGAGAGTTCTGGCTGTACTGACACATACAATCTGGGCTCGGTAACAGGAACACAACTGAACGATGATTTGGTTTACTGGCTTAACGTCACGGATTCTGTTATGCTCAACAGGATAGAGCATGACGGCGTGGATTCAGAGTATTTGCACTGCTGGGAAGTCGGGACTATAGGGGCTGGAGAGGAATTAATCCTGGATTTGTACGTTATATTAGAATACGAGAGTTATCCTCAATTTCAAAACCCAGCTGTCAACGACACAGAAGTTTTTGAAAACGAACCAGTAAACCATACTGTAACCATAACAGATTCCCCAGACTTCTACATATTCTCTTGGAATGGGACTGATGGTTGTACGGATGGATGGGTCAATTCTTCTTTAATCGACATACTTGGCACACCAACAACTTATGAAGGTTGGAATGTCTCTACTCCCACAACAGGATGTGCTGGTAAGACGATAGCATGGAAATTTTATGCTAATAATACAGCAGGATGGAACGTTTCTGGAGAACAATATTATAATGTTTACAAATATGGTTACTTAGAGGTTGATTGGCACACGAATTCAGAGATAAACTCTACTACCTGTACTCAAAGCTCTCCCTGCTCTTGGGTTAACAACACCATCAGGACTGCTAATGCAACTGTGACCTGTGTAGGTGGTTCTGGAGCAAAGTGTGGAGTTGTTTCCGCTGGGGCTAGATATAATGAAACTACGGCTAGTCCTGACACCCTGATAAACACGACAGAAGGAGCCACTCCTTTGTATTTGACTGGTGTTTCTCGCAATGAAAGCATGTTGCCAGAATGGGAAAACGTAACAGATTTCGGAACTTCAACCGAACAGGTGAGAGGGTTGACTGTTGATAGCAACGACAACATAATAGCAACGGGTTGGGATTATGGTGGGGTAGTTGATGGAGGAACTACTCTCTATAGATGGAGATGGATGATATACGATAAGGATGGAAATCAAGTATGGGAGAACGTGACCGAATACACAGTGGGATATACAGATATGGCATATAAACCAGCTGTTGATTCACAAGGAAAAATCTATGTTTGTGGATACACTAACGGCGGTTTAACAGACACGAGAACGATAATAAAATACGACCCATCTAACAACTACCAAGAAATCTGGAAGAACGAAACGACTACTGGAAGTATATTTGGATGCGTTGTCGATGAGACTGACGATTCTGTCTATGGTATAGGTGTGAATGGTGGTTGGTGGCTGACCAAGTGGGACTCTTCTGGCAACACACTGTGGGAAAACCAGACGTATACAGGTGGAGAGGGTGGAGAGGCGTTTAGGGTCGTTGTTGATTCCCAACAGAATGTGATTGGTGCTGGTTTTAGTGATGATGATGCTGGAGGGTATAACCAATTTAGAATGGTAAAGTGGGACTCTTCTGGCAATGAAATTTGCAACAACGCCACAGATTTTACTTCGGGAAGCAACGACATAGCAAGGGCTGTCGCCGTGGATAGCGAGGATAACATAATAGTTGTCGGTAGTTGTTATCTCGATGGAGCAACAGACACTTCTTGGTGTATAATCAAGTATAACTCCACTTGTCAAGAGATTTGGTCTAATTTTACGGATTACGATGCTGACGAGGGTGAGATACCTTACGGTGTGTGGACAGATTCTCAAGATAATGTCATAGTTGCGGGGTACGTTGACAACACAGACCATGAATGGAGAATTGTCAAGTACGATAAAGATGGAAACGAGCTGTGGTATAACGTGACGGATGCGACAACGGGTTCTGATTCGGCATGGGATGTGATCGTGGACTCGGAAGATTGCATAATCGCAGGTGGGAAAGATAGTGGCGAAGATTGGGCGATAAGGAAGTGGTGTTTAGCTACTGCTGGTGCAGAAAACCCAACCTCACTCGGAACCCTAAACCAAGGAGAATCGGCACAAGTAAACTTCACTATAAACATGACGGACAACTCCACTCTTCCCAAGGCATTGGACATAAACTTCACTTCTAGTTATGACCCAGACGTAGCTGAGAACGATACTGATGATGCTGTTTATGGGGTTGTTGCTGTAGTAGATACAGACCCCCCAACCTTCTCTAACAACAATACTAATACGACATCAATCTATAAGGGCGAACCAATCTTAATATATGCCAACTGGTCGGATAACTCAAATTTAAATTATTCTTGGCTGTCAACGAATGAAACAGGAGCATGGAAAAATTACACAGATGGAACTTACGATTCGCCTATAGATATTAATTTAACGATAGGAGAAACTTGGTCTAATTTCACATGGCAGAACACTACTTTTGTTGGAACAGTAGCTTGGAAGATATATGCGAATGACTCTGCTGGAAATGAGAATGTAACAGGAGAAATGACCTTTGAAGTATTACCACCTTATCTTGAAGTCAACTGGACATCAGGTTCTCAAATTAACGACACTTCATGCACAGAAGGCTCTCCCTGTGAATTCAATCAATATACTTTATTCACAGCGAATGCAACCGTGACTTGTAAGGGAGGAGACTGTGGAACAGTATCAGGAGGAATAAGATACAATTCTTCTGGTTCGATAATGAATTTAATTAATACAACGAAGGATGGAACTCCTCTGTATGTAGTATGGGATGAGTTATTGTGGCAAAATCTTACTACGTACAAAGGAGCATTTTCTGGTATTGCTGTGGATTCTGAAGACAACTTTATTGTTGTTGGAGGAGACAATGAAACTGTGGGTGGAAACTGGCAATGGAGAATTATGAAGTTCCATTTCAATGGTTCATTGTTATGGATGAATCAAACCAATCCAAGCGGAGATACTGATTATGCTGAAGCAGTTGCTACTGATTTAGAGGATAATATAATAGTTGTTGGTTATGATGAAAGTAAGGGTTCAGCTAATAGACAATGGCGAGTGGTAAAGTTTAATTCTACTGGGTCAGTTTTATGGGAAAATACTACTGATTGGACTGCTAGTGGGGATGAAAGACCTATGGGCGTAACCACAGATTCTGATAACAATATCACGATAGTGGGTTGGGATACTACTAATGGTGACCAATGGAGAATCCAAAAGTTTAACTCAACAGGAAGTGAAATGTGGAATATTGCATTTGATAATAGTACGGGAGAGGACAGAGCATATGCAGTTACGATAGATAACGAAGACAACATCGCAATTGCAGGCTATGATGATGAACTAGGCAACCATAGATGGCACATAAAAAAATATTATCCAAATGGCACAGAAATATGGACGAATGTTACAAATCCTTCAGATTATAATGATGTAGCACGAGGAGTTGATATAGATTCTAATGATAATATTATAGTCGTTGGAAATGAACGGGTCACTGCATCCGACCATGATATTAGAATAATGAAATTCAATTCTTCAGGGTTTGAATTGTGGACAAATATAACTGATGTCAATAATGGGTATGATGTTGCTTTTGGAGCTGCAATAGACGCTGATAATAACATAATAGTGGTTGGTTATACGGGGGATGCTACTGACCAAAAACCAATAATTATAAAGTATAATTCTTCTGGTTCAGAATTATGGAGAAATATTACAAATCCTACATCAGGTATCGACTTATTTGAAGGAGTTGATACAGACTACGGAAATAATATAATAGCCACAGGACGAGATGACAGTATATATCGTGGAAGAATAATGAAGTTTGATTCAATTGGGAATCCGACCTATTTAAGTATCTTAAACCAAGACCAGTCAAAACAAGTAAACTTCGTGATAAACGGAACATCAATCGGAAGCTACAAAATAGATGTCAACTTCACTTCTAATGAAACTTCAATTTCAGACAACGACACAGATGATGCGATAGTGAAGATTGTTTCTGTTGTGGACACGGAAGAACCAACATATTCATCAAATTCAACAAACTCAACCGTGGCTGGAACTCCTGTTTCTCACAACTTGTACTGGCAGGATAACGTTGGGTTGTCTGGTTTCATCTTTTCGTTCGACAACTGCACTGGAACTCTTGTTAACGATAGCTGGGTTGCCTTCTCTTCAAATCCAGATTGGTCTAATGTGACAAAAACGATAAATTCAACAGTTGGATGCACGATAAGATGGTGTGTCTACGCCAACGATACTTCTGACAACTGGAATGGAACTTCTTGTGTTAATCCGTTCAGTTATGAAACGACTACTGCTGCCCAGCAATATTACCCAAACATAAGTCAAACACTATCCGTTTCCGAGGTATCACTCAGAACATTTGGTGGTATCAAAGCAATATTACAACCATCAACGCTCTCGACGATACTGGAGAGGCTATCGAGCCTGTTCAAGACATTATCCCAATCCGTTTCCTTGGACGATATCCCATCAAAGATTCATACTGTGCTAAGGGCTTTGCTCCAATCCTTAACGATAACAGATATTATCACAAGACTTCAGAACACATTTAGAGTATTATCGCAAGATATTGATGTAATCGATGCATTAGCAAGACTGAGGAGTGTTTTCAAACCATTAACTCAATCGTTAGGTATAGATGCTATTGTTTCTAGGCTCTACAATACTTTCAGAAGAATAACTCAAGTGGTGAATGTAGCCGATGTTTTATCGACACTGAGAAGCGTTTCTCAAAGGATAACCCAGTCATTAAGCATAGATACTGTACTGGCAAGACTCCGGAGTGGATTCCGAACCCTAACCCAAGCTTTAACCATTTCTGATATAACATCCAAGCTTAGAGGCGTACCAAGAACCCTCTCTCAACCCCTAGACATAACGGGTATAGTAAGCAGATTATACGGTACATCCAGAAAAATCGTCCAGATGCTTAGCCTAACTGATGTCACCTCAAGGCTCTTCAATTCATTCAAAACACTAACCCAAACCCTTGACATAACCGATTATTTGACCTTCTCCACGCTCAAGCAGAGGCTCTCAACCCTCAGCATAGAGATCACCGATGCCCTGTCAAGGGTTTTGAGCTCGTTCAAGGTTTCTTATCAAATTCTCGCTCTAACAGATGTTACAACCAGAATCAGGAAAGTACCAAAAATCCTAACTCAAGCAATCGATATAAAGGACATGATAACGACAATATCTGGAGTCTCTAGAGCATTAGCACAAGCTTTGGATGTAACTGATTTAGTAACAAGGTTAAGGAATGTTCCAAGAGCTTTAACACAGGTTTTGAGTATCGACACGATAGCATCAAGATTTTATTCTGGATTCAGAACGATTACACAGCTATTTTCCATAACCAATGTGCTCAGTAGAATCAGGGGCGTGCCCAGAGTTGTATCACAAGCAATAGATGTCGCTGACATAACGGGCAGGCTATATGGGAGTTTCAAGGTTCTAACTCAAGCAATCAGTATCACGGATGTTGTTTCAAGACTGACCAGTTCATTCAGAACTCTGGTTCAATCTTTAACCATAACCGATTTACTATCTTACAGCACCGTCGTAGCTAAGGAGAAAACACTATCCCTTGCTTTAAGTGTGGCAGATGCTATAACCAGAAGTTTGAGTTCCTTCAGAGCGATGACACAATCGTTGAATATAATCGATGCGATAACAAGGTTAAGGAATGTTCCTAGAACGATAACCCAGAACATCGACCTATCCGATGCTCCAGTGAGGCTCTACGGTAGCCTGAGAGCCCTAATCCAATCGATAGATGTAACAGATATAACTTCATCACTCTATAACGGCTTCAGAACTTTATCCCAGACCATAAACGTCAACCTCCTCCTCTCATATATCCACACTGGTATAGCGAACAAGATAGCCACAGACTATAGTAACTTGAACGTCAACTACCAACCAGTAGCTATTGATGTTGTTTTCGGGGGGTTCAGAACGGAAGCACTATCTATCAACATAACTGACTTAATCGATAGGATTCTCTCTGGATTAAGAGCAATATCCCAGTTCATAAACATAACTGAAATCCTAGAGAAGATAAGGGGTATTTTAAAATCTTTGATACAACTGATAAGCATAACTGATATAGTGGAAGGTATCAAACCAATCATAGAAAAGATACTATCTTTGATCTTGCAGATAACGGATGCTCTGACAAAGTTGAGAGGTATACCTAAAACTTTAACTCAAGCGATTAACGTTACTAGCATCCTTTCGAGAGCATACGGTAGTCTGAGGGCTTTAATCCAAACGATAAAGGTAACTGATGTTCTAACGAAATTAAGAAGCGTTTTCAAAACATTAACCCAAGCAATAGACGTAACAGATGTTTTGGCACGACTTTTCTCGAGCTTTAGAGAAACAACCCAAACGGTCGTAATTACAGATATTTTAATAAGGCTGAGAAAGATCCCCAGAGCCTTAACTCAGGCATTAGACATAACTGATACCATCAGCAGATTTTACAGTAGCCTCAGGGCAGTAACACAACTAATTCAGATAACGGATGTTGTATCCAGACTGAGGAGTGTACCCAGAATTATTTCTCAAACTCTAGGGATAACGGATGTTTTAACACGCCTCTATTCAGGAATTAGAGAGGTAACACAGACCATAGCTTTAACTGATATCGTGTCTAGGCTAAGAGAAGTTTCTAAGACGATAATTCAAACAGTTAACATAAAAGATATTCTAACACGTGTTTTTGATGCCTTCAGAGAAATACCTCAAACAATAGCTGTAACAGATTTGCTGTCAAGACTAAGGGGTATTCCAAGGGCTTTAATTCAAGCAGTAAGTATTGATACAATCCTTTCGAGATTTTACGGTAGTTTTAGAGTGTTAATCCAGTCCATCCAGATAACAGATCTTGTTTCTAGATTAAAAAGTATACCTAGGGTCATTAGCCAATCCTTGAACATAGTTGATGTAGTTGATAGGTTACAAAGTAGCTTCAGAGCATTAGCTCAAGCAATTAAAATTACCGATATACTAACGAAATTGAGGAGTATTCCCAGAGCTTTAGTTCAATCTCTAAAAATAACCGATCTATTGTCAAGACTACTCTCCAGTTTTAGAGCGATATCTCAAGCATTAAAGATTAGCGACATCCTGTCAAAAATCTATGGAAGCGTAAGAGAGATAAGTCAAGCAGTCAACATCACGGATGTTGTCAGCAGACTCTATGGTAGTATAAGAGCATTAATACAAAGCATGAACATACCAGATGTTCTTTCAAGGACTCTGAGCTCTTTAAGGAAAGCAACTCAGATAATCGATATAACCGATGTAGTAGCAAGGTTAAAAAGCGTACCAAGGGCTTTAACTCAAATCGTAAACATAGACACTATTGTATCAAGGTTGTACAATGGGTTCAGAACTCTAACCCAGAACATCCTGATAACAGATATAGTCAGCAAGGTAAGGGGTGTCTCAAGAGCAATATCGCAGACTTTAAATGTAACAGATTTGGTAGCCAGATTGTACGGGGCTGTTAGGGCATTAACTCAAGCTGTAAACATTGACACAACCATCTCTAGATTAATCAGCTCATTCAGAACTCTAACTCAAGCTGTAAAAATAACCGATGCTCTAAGCTATATTTATACTAAGGTTGGAGAATCATTCCTATCCCTTGTTCTGTCCGTTTCTGACATTCTAACCAGAACCTTCTCTTCTTTCAGGGAGATACCGCAAGCAATAGCTTTAACCGATGTTATAAGTGGGATAAGGGGTGTTCCTAGAGCCATAGCTCAAGGCTTGAACATAACTGATTTTGTGAGTAGGCTCTATTCGAGCTTCAAAGTATTAACACAAACCTTGAACGTGAAGGATATTTTGTCAAGAGTTTACTCTAGTTTAAGGGAGGCAACTCAAGCAATCGATGTTACTGTTTTAGTTGAAAGGGTTTATGGTGCTTTCAGACCTTTGACTCAGGCTTTAGACATCGATACCGTTGTTTCAAGATTATATCAAGGATTCAGAACCATCACCCAAACCATTAACGTAACGACGGTATTATCAAAATTAAGGTCCGTTTCTAAAGCTTTAGTTCAGATTCTCAGCATCGACACCATCCTATCGAGGATATACGGCGGGACAGGATTCTTGGCTCAAACTATCGATGTAACAAGTATTATAAGTAGGATAAGAACTATTCCAAGAGCCCTAACACAAACCCTCAATATCGACACTATCTTAACAAGGCTTTACTCTGGTTTCAGAGCTATAACACAGCAGATACAAGTATCATTCGTCCTGTCAAGACTCAGGACTGTTCCCAGAGCTTTAGTTCAAGCTTTGAGCATAGACACCATCTTGTCGAGAACTTACTCGAGTTTTAGAGCTTTAACTCAAGCTTTGAATATAACAACCATTACAACTCGTCTAGTCAGCTCGTTCAGAACCCTAATCCAATCAATAGAAATAACAGATGCCTTATCGTATGTCTATACTAAAGTCGGAAAAATTTCATTATCGCTTGTTTTGTCTATAACTGATGCTCTAAGCAAGGCTCTTGATTCTTTTAGAACTCTACCTCAATCCCTCACTTTAACCGATATAGTTAGTAGAGTTAGAGAAATTCCCAAAGCATTAATTCAAGCGTTGAAAATAACAGATGCTGTAGAGAGATTATCTAATTTCATGAGAAAATTAACACAAGTTCTGGATGTTACTGTTATCATCTCAAGGGTATACTCTGGATTTAGGACATTAGTTCAAGCTTTAAAAATCACGGATGTATTGAGTTATATTCATTCCGTACCTGGGTATGCGATTCTATCACTTAAGATAACAATAACTGATGCTGTAACTAGAACTTTAGGTTCTCTTAGATCAGTAACTCAAGCCTTAAACATAACAAGTATTGTTTCAAGGCTCGCCACTTTATCCAAAACATTAACACAAGCTTTGAACATAACAGATGCAGTCAGTTATGTAAGAAAGGCAATAGAAGGATTTTTGTCCTTGTTTGCTAGGTTAATTTACAAAGTAGGAGAATTGGGAACATTATACGCTCAAGTATTGGATTCTGCTCATAAACCTGTGAATAATGCTGACTGTTCAGTAACGATATACTATCCTGACAAGACTGTTTGGGTCGATAACGAAGATTTAGTTTATCTGTCTGGTAGCTTGGGTCTGTACTATTACAACAAAACTTTACCGAACATCGTGGGGAGCTATCCAATTCGGGTCAACTGTACATCGCCAACCGTTTACGCAAGTGACATTTTTTACGTGGCTTCCTGGGCTGTTGACCTGAGCGATATAAAGACAAAAACAGAACTCATAGAAGATATAAAAGATATGACAGATAAAATACCTGGACTGAAGAGTGGTTTAGAGTACTTGTCTACAACATTGCAAAACTTAGGAGTAGATCAAATGAACTCGTTCCTTTATGCTTTCGTCTTGATGATTTTGATAATAATATCAGTATTAGGATTGATTATAGTTTTCATATGGAAAATGAAAAAGAAGTCTGGTGAATCTGAAACCGAGAGTGAACTTGAAGAGGGATATTTATGAAATGGTTTATATTAATTACATTTCTTTTGATGTTTCCAATAGTCCAAAGTATCGGCTCAATAGAGCTTCCAGCTAGGATAGAATATAAAACAGGAGAGACTATGACTCTATACACCCAAGTTCTAAACGAAACTGGTGTTCATGCAAGTCCTGTTGACAACGCCACCTGCACGATAACGATATACTATCCTAACAGAACAGTCTGGGTTAGTAATGAGAACTTAACACACTTGTCTGACGACATATATTACTTTAATAAAACACTAGGTGATGAATCAGGAGTTTATGTTTACGAAGTTAACTGTTCCTACCCCGTGATTCATGCATCGGCAGAAATCTTTCACGTAGGTGCAGAATGGGTAAATGAAATTGGTGACATCAAACAAAAGACAGATTTATTAGATGATATCAAAGATAATACGGATAAAATCCCAGCGATACGAAATACTTTGAATTTTGTTACGAGTAGTTTACAGAATCTAGGAATAAGCCAAAGAAATTCGTTCCTTTATGCATTCATCCTTCTGATTCTGATAATTGTTTTAATTGTAGTAACTGTATTAACCTTATTGTGGAATTTCACGAGAGTAAAGGTTTCAGAGGTAGAAGAAGAAACTACAGAAAGTGAAGGGTGGATTTAGCTCAATTCCTCTGCTATAACAGAAGATAGTTTGATCTTGAGACTCTCTTTCTGCTCTGGCTTATCTTGTTTTTTCATTTAATCCACTCAAGTGATGGAATTTCTATCCTTTCAACACACGAGGTATCATATCCTACTTTTCCAGTAACTATACAGTAATAAATTAAACTGTAAAGGAAGATAATAAATAATAAGAATAAGATAGACATTAAAAGTAAACAATTTATCACAATCTTTTCTTTATCTTTTTTCATTTAATCACTCCACTAATTTTTGTTTGAGTTGTAATTTCAATTTTCTTTCCCGAAAGCCATTTTCATCCTGCCTACTGGTGGCAAGTGCACCAGTATTCAGACATGATGCTGGGATACTTTTCATATTCACAAACCATTATTTCTTGGCAGAACCTCGATCTGACATAATCGACAGTACAGGTATCAAGATCAGTTGTTATGAATTCAACTCTTGGTGGGATTGGAGCTCCTCTTGCTGTTGGATTAATTAAAAAATATACCCATACTGAAGCCAAAGTTGTGACTATTCCCAATACCAGACCGATTATGAGTGGTTTTATTTCCATGTTTTCACCTCTTTTTTTCTAAAAAGAAAAAAGGGGGGTGTTCATCCCTTAAGCATATTTTATATATCATTTTTATCCTTTTAAACTGTTGAGTTTGTTAAGTTATAATAAACATTAACGATGGGAGCTTCCACGGTTGTATTACAAATGCATGGAGCTGGATTACAGATACAGTCTGGAATTTCAGGTGGCACACATTCTGGAATTTCTATATCGGGATAATTGGTCTCCACATTTGAACTACTCTTGAACTTGTCGGTATACACACCCCAACCAAATATTAACAAAAATATAAACAATGCTATTACCACCGATACTATGAATACTCTGTTCCATGCTATATCGCCCCCCCCTTCTGGTAAATAGAGAATTTGTGGTGGTTCTAGTTTTGTCGGGGTGGCTGGGGGAGTTTGAACCTGGGTCATGGGTGGTTTCGGGGTTGTATCAACCTTAAGATCACTCATTGCTACGGGCTCGATCATATCTGATTGAACTGGGGGAGTTACTGGTATCTCTTGCTTCTTTGGTTGTTTTTGTGCCTTCCTCAGTTTATGGACTGCTATTGCTATTAGAATCGAAGGTATTATTATATAAAGAATGTTTAACTGACCTATCTCTTCAATTAAACTCATAGTTTTCACCTTTTATTCTGGTTTATTTTCTTCTCTGTTATTAGATGACCTACTAAAAAACCAATCATAAAGTTAAACAACATTCACTCAGCCTCCAACTTACTACACTCCAAGAATATAATTCCATTATGGATACAAACATCCTTCACTATTCCCCTGTACATGCCTTTGTTATCGATAACTTCCTTTCCTATAACCTTTGCTTTTAGTATTTCACAAACTTTAATCAGATCCTTATCCATATTACCACTTACACACCAAATAATCTCTAATACGAGTGATATTACCAACTTGCATATTCGTAGGATCAACTACCATCCATTCATCTTCTATCTTTGCCATTACTAGAGCGTGTTTTTCTGTAAAGCATAACTTTGCATCCATTCCATTCAGTTTACTGAGTATGATATACGCCACACTAACTTCTTTACAAGGACCAATACCATTCGGATCGATACCTCTTATCATTGGATTTATAAGACTTTCATTATAAAGATGCAACCACCCGATTATCTCCCAAACTTTACATATATCATCTTCACAATGATTAGTCAAATTTATAGTCTCGTTCTGTAAAAAGAGATTGTAATCAGTATCATTTATCATTGTAGTATAATTCTTAACGACCTCGTAACTGGTTCCTATCTCTATACTGTTTTTAATAAAAGAATAGAAATCTGGATACATGAAGTATATCCACAAGATCAAGAAGAGAAAGAAAAGTATATTCGTTAAACCCCATTCTATAAAAAATGTAATCGATTCCTTCCACGTCTTTTTATTTTCCCATTTTTTCATACTCTTCACATGCCTCTTGGTATGAATCGGTTTCCTTCTGATATTTCAAACACCAACCCCCATCATTACCCAATTTAACTACTGTAAATGCCTTACATGATTTACAATAGTTTTTATCCAATGTATCGGGGGATTTCATTTTTCTTTTTCCTTCCGATTGATGCCAAATCCTCCATGATACTGACTATTCTTTCTATAACTCTCTGTTGTTTCTTAACCATATCATCGAATTGCTCTAGGATAGTAACAGCTTTAAGCTGTGCATTTTTTAACGATTCGATCCTTTCTTCCAGTTCCTTTATCTTATCCTGCATGGAGATACACTATACCGATATCCAATCCACTTATACATCTTTTATGTTTTAAAACCCTAACTGCCAAAAAATACATCATAAAATTCCAATCATTTTTATTAAGATATGTTTTCAAGCTAGACAACCTCTCTTTTTCTTTGTGATGTATTCGGTCCATTTTGGGATCACTACTGTGAAAATGAAAATTCCGAATAAAATGAAAATTCCGAATAAAGTTATTAGAATAATTTCTTTTCTCGGTTTCAAGTATAGTATTACTATAAAACACACTACGAACGGCAACCAATAAAGAATCGTCCATTTTAATTTATTCCAGTTCTGCATATTTTCGAGCCATTAGATTCTTAAATCTTATTTTATGTTTTTCCAGAGTAAAACCAATTTGCTTTTTCTCCTATCATCAATCTCAAATTAGGACAGCACTTACACGTCGGCTTCCAGCCGGCATAACAATATTTTTTTCAATTCTTCAACTGTCAATTCTTCCAATTTTTTCATGCCAACGCACCAGTCCTCAAAAGTTCCTTACTCTCTATTTCTATGCATTCACATAAATCTGTCGTTTCATTAAATCTTATATAAACTCCGTTTATTTTATTACACCTTTCAATACAAATTCTTTCTACATCGTCTCTTGGAAAACAATATTTATTCGATTTCTTAATAGAATTACGTGTCCATACAAAACCTATAATTATCCCGAGGATTAAAAGCAATGCTAAGATAGCTCTGATATAAACTTTATTTTCTATCAACAGCTCAGATCTTGTTTTAGGCATCTTCCAATCCCTTTGGTTCTCTCCTTTTTAAATTAATTATTATATTTATATTTATAGATAAGTATTTAAATTTAACCATATAATTTAATGATATGGGGATTAACAAAAATCATATCCTTAAATTACTTGAAAGGCACCCCGAGGGTTTGAGTATAACAATGATCACTCGTTTGTTAGGATCTAGTAAAATAACTGTCAGTAAGTATATCCATGAATTACTCGGGGAGGAAAAAATTCATCAAAGGGTTGAAGGGAAAGTAAAATTACATTATTTGAAGAAGAATTGGGAGGAATTGATGAAAAAAGGTGGTTGAATGGAAAAAAAGACAAAAAGCTTATTAATAAGAAATATTCCAGAAGATAAATTAAAGAACTTGGAAACGATCATCCTACCAGTCCTGAAGGGTTTAGATATAGATAGCAAGACTGAAATTGCTCCAGTTGGTATGGAACAACTCATAGAACATTACGATACTCTACACGGGGAGATGAGAAGAATCGGCAACTTGCTAGCAGCATTAAAAGCAAAGGGGATTGCAATCGAAACAGAGAATATAGAAAAAATTTTAAAGCTCAACATACAACATTTTATTGGGGCAACAAACAAGAGATTCAATGATTTGGAGAAAAAGATGTCAGAGTATGCGGACCTTGGCAAGGAGTTATTGTTTCCAATGAAGGAAAAACCTACCGTGACTGAAGAGATGATAAAAGTTAAATTGAGGTTGGGGAAATATCCAACCTTAAGGAAAATATTAACAATATTTGCCAGAGAACCAGATAGGTTTTTTAATTCAGCAGAGATAGCGAATCAGGCCTATGGAGTGATAAGCAGAAGAAATAGAGCGAACGTAACTCGGTTGTTAAAGGAGCATAAGAAGTTTGTTGAAATAAAAAAAGAGAAAGGAAGGGTAAGATATAGGTTAAAAAAATCTGTGATCAACAAACTTGGGTTGTAATGCCAGAAGATAAAGATTTAAAGATGCTATCAATTATCGGATAAAATTCTGGAAAAACAGAAATAAGTTGATTTATGAAGAATTGAAAGACTTGAAGTCGTTTGGAGGCAATCCGAAGGTAGCCATAGTTCACCAGAATCGTTGTATCCAGACGTGATGACATGGGTTAAAGAGCCATTCAAGACAGTAGTCATTGAAGTGATAGATCCGGAAAAGAAAGACCATGCACAGAATAAGAATTATCCAGAAGAATTTAAAGTTATCACTGTCGGAGTTAATGAAAGTTTGAAGGGATTGTTATGACAAGAAACCCAATCTACTACTGCCCGTTACATGATGAAATCTTAAAAGAAGAGGACACAATCCACTGCATAACCAAGGAGTGCAGATACTTGTTGTTGCTGAAGCCAGAGGAGTTGGAATACTTGAGAGAGGTGTATAAGAAATGAACGATAAACAAAACATTACTGAAAAGGATAAAATAGACAAACTTATTGATAGATGGAAAAAACATCTTGTTCTTAATACTTTAGTTCTTTTAGAACAGGATATAACAAACTTGGTTTATGAAGAAAAACAACGGATTTTTAAAGATATTGAACATGAAATAGCAAAAATAAAATATGAGCCAGAAAGCGATTGGAATAATTTTTGTGTTGCATTTCTGAGATTGAAAGAGAAGGAATTGAGGTTAGATAAAAAATGAAACCAAATAAAACTAAACAAAAGATTAAAGCAACAATAAGTAGAGATAAAAAGAGGGGAAAGTATGAATTAAGGTTAGAGGAAAACACAGAAAAAGTTGAAGCAGTTGCCGAATACTGGGACACGGATTTGAAGACAATACTGGAGATAATCAACACTGGAGTTATGGAATTGAAGTGGGAGGAGTTTCATGAAAGAAAAGATTAAAAAGAAAGTGTTGAGAGTCATTAGCGGTGGAAGAATAACGCTACCAAAAGAATATCGAGAAAGGAATGATTTGAGAGTCGGAGATTATCTGATAATGATTTGTAAGGATAAGAGTTTAGAATTAAGTCCGATTATGTTTAGAGTGAGAGAATGAATAAATTACTGAAATACTCAATCTATGGAATAATTGGAATCTTAGCATTATTAGGAATAGTATTTTTGTGGATATTGATTGAGACTAAGGGTTATAGATTACTTTTTTGGTTGATTAAATGAAAAAACATAAAGAAAAGATTAAAGAGAAACCAAGAATAAGAGCATTCTGCAAGAACTTCAGTTGTGTTATGTCAGTATTATTAGCATCAAAGAAAGAGAATTTAATGACTAAAGAGGAATTAGAACAACAAAGGAGAAAATCTTGAAAGAAAAGATTAAAGAGAAGGAGGTGAATTGAATGGCACATAAATTTGTTAGGAACATCGCAGGGTATTCACAACATTTAGCAGAAAAGAATGAGTTGAAAATTAAACCAAAAATTAAAGAGAAAGATAAGAAGATTGGAAAATTATCATTTCCTACAATGAGATGTATGAATTGTGGTGATAAATTCAAGCTAGATAAACCAGTAGTTCTTTGTAAACCTTGTAGAGAAGAAATAAACATTTGGTTAAAACACAAACCAGAACTTGTTCCAAGATTGTATAAAAAATATGGTGGATTAAATGAAAGAAGATAAAGAAAACATTATTGAAAAGGAGATTTGAAATGATGTTTATTATCTGTTACAAATGTGGAAGATACTTTAAGAAGAAGAAATTGTTAGAAAAGCATAAACCGAAGTGTAAAAGTAAATTAAGTAATATATATATTTTACCTTAGTAAATTAATTTAAATATACTTACCTAAGTAATATTAGGTGATGTAATGATAGGAAAATGTAGTATCTGTGACATGAGAAGAACTATCCATATCCATCAATGGACAAAATACAAAAAACCGATTTGTTATCAATGTGCGAGTAAATTCAAAATAGGAGAAAATAAATTAGCAACAGTAAAACAAGTAAGAATCCTACGAATGGTAGAAATAGCATTATCGGAGGTGATGAGATGAGTGAAGAATGGGTTTGTCAAAATTGTGGATATGTAGGTAATAAAAAAGAATTTTTAGAGAAAGATGAATCTGGTGAAATCACATATTCGTTGGCCATCCGCAAAGTTCATCTGAGAAAAAAGAGCCGCTGATAACATGGCGATGTTGATCGGGATAGTTGGTAAAGCTAATGCAGGCAAAAGTTCTTTTTTTAAAGCGGCCACGCTGATCGATGTAAAGATTGCCTCT
>JBHIEO010000006.1:0-21722 GCA_046760665.1 Bathyarchaeia archaeon | reverse complement strand
CCATGCATCGCAGGTTTTGAAGCAACCAAGTCTAAGGCGTGACTAAACAGATGCTCCGAACCGCTACTTGGTCTGCTACTTCCTGCTATACTCATAGCAACACCGCAACTTATGAGTGCTTCTAAGAGAACCCTTAGTCCCTCTTCATTTCTCGGCTCAATTGATTCAGCATTTTTTGCAACAAGTTTTGCGCTCATTAACGCTAAGCTTGCAGCATATTCACCATAATATTCATTTTTCACCTTGTGGGCGAGATACCAATCGCGAACTGAAGTAAATTTAGCAATAACGTCACCGCATCCGCTAGCTGCAAAGCGGTGAGAAGCCTGAACAATTACGTTTGTATCAGCAATTATAGCCATAGGAGCCTGCGCCATAACGGAATATGGTTTCTTTGATCCCTTAATTGACGCTACAGGACTCGCAATGCCGTCATGCGACGCGGTAGTAGGTATGCTTATAAAGGGAAGACCTAGGTCTGCGGCGCTAAGCTTCGCAACGTCGATTTTTGTGCCACCTCCAACTCCAAGAACCACTTGAGGTTTTACTTCTTTTATTTTTACTTTAACAGCGTCCACATCTTCAATAGTAGAAGAGGATACAAGCAGATAATCGACATTAATTCCATAATCCTCAAGCAAATCGATGACTCTATGCCCAGCAATTTTGTACGTTTTAATACCTGTCACCACAAAAGCAGATTTTGAAAACCCAAGCTTTTTACAAATTGACACCACAAGCTCTAAAGTATCGTTCCCCACAACAACTTCTCGTGGAAGCTGCATCTGATGAAACTGCACAGTCAATGAAAATCACTGTTTAGTGAATTTATTGTGTTCATCATCGGCTATTATGTCTTCGAAATCTTTTTAAATTAGTTGGTTATGTATAGATGGCGACTGACTTCCTTTGGAAGATAATCTAAAAGAGCGTTTTCGATTTTAAAGGAGAGCACGAAAATGCGTGAAGCACTAAACCAACTAGTCCTTAAAGGTACAACTACTGTAGGCGTCGTTTGCAGCGATGGACTAATCCTGTCTTCAGATACTCGTGTGACAATGGGGACCTTTATAGCTCATAAAAAGGGGAAAAAAATATACAGGATTGACGATCACATCGCTATGACTATATCGGGAAGCGTTGCAGACGCGCAGCGGGTCGTTGACATACTTACGGCAAATGCGCAACTATACAAAATGAGCTTTGGGCGACCTATTCCCATAAAAGCTGCTTCTAGGCTAATCGCAAACCTCCTATTCTCATCCCGCTATGCTCCTTTGATAGCACAAGTCCTTATCGGAGGAATCGACGACACAGGTGCCCATGTGTTTTCGCTGGATCCTCTAGGTAGCTTAACGGAAGAAAAATGTGTCGCCACGGGTTCAGGTTCTCCAATAGCATATGGCGTTCTCGAAGATAGATATAAAGAAGGAATTTCCACAAAGGAGCTACTGCCAATCGTTATTCACGCTGTGAAGGCAGCAATGAAAAGAAACACAGCAAGTGGCGACAGCTTCGATGTAGCAATTATTGACAAAGAAGGCTACCGCGAACTAAGCAAAGAAGAGAAAAGAAACATAGCGGAGACGGTGCCAGAGACGAGGAGAAAAGTGTGACAACAGTTGACAGGAAAAAGGCAGAAATAAGTCAAACCGTTTTACAGCATGTACCTAAGAAGGCAGAAGTTACAAGAATAGAATTTGAAGGCCCGGCATTAGCAGTTTACACAAAAAAACCAGAAATTCTAATTGAACAAAGCTCCATTATTGCAGACATAGTTAGTTTAATTCGCAAGAGAATAGTTGTAAGATCCGATCCTTCTGTAAGATTGCTTGAAAAAGAAACAAAAAGAATAATAGAAAAAACAGTTCCCGAAGAAGCTGAAATCACAAGTATAAACTTTGACCCTAGCCTTGGTGAAGTTATAATTGATGCGAAGAAACCTGGTTTGGTCATAGGGAAGAATGGTGCAGTATTACAGAAGCTCATTAAAGAAACAAAGTGGCGTCCTAGAATCTTGCGAAGTCCTCCTATACCGTCAAAAATTATTACTCACATGCGACATTATCTTCATTCTGAAAGCAAAGAACGTGAGAGAGCTTTACGTACCATAGGTGAAAGAATTTTTCGACCCATGATTCGTGAGGTAGGCGACGTAAGAATTTCGGCATTAGGTGGGTTTCGTGAGGTTGGTCGGTCCGCAATTCTTCTACAAACAAGAGAAAGCCAAGTACTCTTGGATTGTGGAATTAATCCGGGTTCAACAGATCCTCTTAATGCTTTTCCACGGCTTGACATGCCCCAATTTGATGTTGATACCCTTGACGCGGTAATTATAAGCCATGCACACCTTGACCATTGCGGTTTTCTTCCTTTTTTATTCAAATATGGATATGATGGCCCAGTTTATTGTTCGGGTCCAACATCAAATCTCATGACTTTGCTTCAACTAGACTACTTAGACGTGGCAGGCAAACAAGGTGTTATAGCGCCTTACGATCAGAAAGATGTCCGCGAATGTGTTCTCCACACTTTACCATTGCGTTACGGTGCTGTAACCGATATATCCCCAGATATTCGCTTGACTTTGCACAACGCGGGTCATATTCTAGGCTCCTCAATAGTTCATTTACATGTCGGAGAAGGTTTGCACAACCTCGTGTATACTAGCGATTATAAATATGCAAGAACGACACTTCTTGAACCTGCAGCTACAGAGTTTCCTAGGGTAGAGACAATAATAACCGAGAGTACATATGGTGCTTCGCAAGACGTCATGCCTTCAAGAATTGCTGCTGAAGAAAAGCTTTCATCAATAATAAATGAGACTTTAGAACGTGGTGGGAAAGTTATTATTCCCGTGCCCGCAGTTGGTCGAGCTCAAGAAATCATGTTAATTATTGATGGCTATATGAAAAGAGGGTTGATGAAAGAAGCACCCGTATTTATTGAAGGCATGATTTCAGAGGCCACTGCAATTCACACAGCTTATCCGGAATATCTGGCTAGAGAAGTTCGGAACAGCATTTTACATGATGGAATAAACCCGTTTCAATCCGACTACTTTACTATCGTGGAACATCCAAGCGCTCGTGAAGAGATAGTTGAAGGGGAGCCAAGTATAATTATGGCAACTGCAGGCATGCTGGAAGGGGGTCCAGTACTCGACTATTTCAAGCGACTAGCTTCTGACGAACTTAACACGGTGATATTTGTCAGTTATCAAATTGAAGGCACACTTGGACGTCGAGTGCAAAAAGGATTGACAGAAACCCCTATCATGAATGATGAGGGAAGAATCGAGGTCATAAAAGTCAAACTTCAAGTTCAATCGATCGAAGGCTTTTCTGGACACTCGGACAGAAGACAGATCATTAATTACATTCGCCGCGTCAAACCAAGGCCAGAGAAAGTAATAGTTGGTCATGGCGAAAAGGCTAAATGCTTAAGTGTCTCAAATTTTCTTAAGAGAAGATTTAAGATTGATGCGGCAGCGCCTGAGATTTTGGAAACCGTTAGGCTGCGGTAGGAACTTGTTCTTGAGAGGCAACAGGTTTTTCTCGCCAAATTCGCACGCCGGAAGGTGTGATGACTATTCTTTCTTCTCCCAAACGGGCTATGTCACCGTCCACTGTCTTTACAAACTCACATAACTCGTTTATTGCTTTTTTAATGTCTTCAATGCTTTTGTTTGCTAGAGGACTAACTTTTATAATGAGAATGGTGCCTGATTTGACTTCACGTTTAATCAGGTCCAAGTCAGAGAGCTTTCGAAGGGGTATCGCTTTCAAGTAGATTTTGGAAGATTGATTTTCAGCAACCTCACCCGTTTTAGAAATTTCTGATTTTCGATTTCGACGCCGAACAATTTTGCCGAAGGTTTTTCCTAAATTTGACAAAAGATTTTCCCCAACACTATTCTAAGAGCTCTCCAACTTTTAATACTTCTTTTTACTCAAATTACTTCTTGTCCTACAATCTATTGTTTTACTCTGGTTTTATAATATTTATGTCTTTAAAATCGATTTTTAAGGCCGAAATGGGATCCTGCTTTTTGTAGGTACCGACCTTGGGGTCCGAAACTTTATTTGGCACAGTAGAAATGGTGGGTAATATAAAATAATAGCTTTCTATTCATTTTACATATGGTTTAAGAAAACTTCAATTATGTTTTAGTTTGAATCTGCAGTTTAGAGCATATAATAAAATATTGTTTATTGCTACGGAAGATTTAATATGCTAGCACAACTTATCCTTAGGATGAGGAGAACACGAAAATATGCCGATAACAATAACTAACAAAGCTCAATTCAGTGGAATCATTATCTTGTTTATCGGTGTAGCTCTCTTAGCTTTCACCTTCATAAACGCCTTTCTATTCCTTCAAGAACCTTTCGGTATAATAGCTACAGGGGACCTAGCTAGGGTTTTCGGCGAGGCTTTAGCCCCTCTTATTCAAGCATGCATACGGCTGATGTATCTTGGCATCATGGGATGGATAGGCTCACTACTAACTTTAAGAGGTATTCCATTAGTAACTCAAAAGCACGTTCCCATTGCACCAGTGATAGCAACTCAAGCCAAGCAATTGCCACAACCGATAAAGCCGCCAAAACCAGCAGTACAATCACAACCGACCTCCCAGCAGCTTGAACCAGAGATAAAACCTCAATCCTCAGCCACGCAAAAACAAATATCTCAGCCTGTACCCCAAACAGAACAAGAAGAACCTAAAGCAATACTCATCCCGCCAGAAAACCGAAGGGAAGAGTAAGCCCCAATGAACGTGCCTTTACGGGCGCTAAGCTGGGCCAGGCGTTTCTTTTGGATAATAGCCTTAGCATTTGCTGTGATTTGCGTTTACTCTGCCACATTAATCCGTGTAAACTTTGGGGAACCAGTTGTGGCCTTTACAGGAGAGGACTTTACGGTAACCTTGCCAATAGTCTTTGATAACAAAGGCTACTATGACATAGCGGATTTGAACGTCACAACACTAGTCGCAGAGTATAAGAAAGAGCAAATTTCAAAAGCCTCTACTTACCTACCGCAGATTCCTTCTCAGTCTAATGTGACCATTTTTCACAACGTTAACCTCCATCTAAAAGAAATAATAACGCAGGCAGATTACCTCTTTAACGACTCAAACTTTACCCTTCACGGTTCAATCTACTTAAATTATGCAAACCTAATACCGTTTGGATTCGAAGCAAACAGGACAATACCTTGGGGTGCTCCGCTTTTTAATTTCACAGTCGGCGCCCCTGAATACAATGCCTACAACACCACGCATTTGAAAGCAAATATTCTAATTAACTTTCAAAATCATTCACCTTACTTCAGCGTAACTGGAACCATACGAGTCGAAATTCTGAATGATAGGTATCAAATATTTGGGACAGGTCAAAGCCTTGTAGATGCTTCGCCTAATGCTCTCTACGAAAGTGAAGTTGAGATGCTAGTTAACACGGTTATGGTGACTGAGAGGGGACAATTTCATGTTTACATTGAAACTGAAATGTTCAATTATGGTCCTATGGTGATAAACTATGGATAGATTGAAAAGTGAGAAAGAGGATAAATTTGGAATACGGGTTCTAATCCCACGCTTATTTAAGGCTTTAGTTAAGACAGTGACCGTTTATATTCTCTTCACCGTTTTTTCAACGTTTATAATTCCACTTAAAGGCGTCTACACCTATCAGTCGCTTTTTACAGTTTTTTTCGCATTATTTCTATTCTTCATTTTCATTATTGAACTAACTAAGGATACAATTTTTCAACATATCTTCAGTATAGCAAACTCTTTAATGATTGTGCTTTACTTCACTTATGTTCTAAATACGGGCATAATCCACTTTTCTATAGACCAAGTCGATTTGATGATTGACCTTCGCTTCTTCCTCGCCTTGTTTGTCTTGGGCGGTATCCTTGGTTTTGCGAAAAGCATGCTGCAGTTTTTGAATTGGATGAATGAAAAAGAAGAGCGGTGGCTGAAGTGTCAAATTAAGTCACTGTAAGAAAGCTTTTCTAATTGCTGATAATTAATATTCAGCTGTTCTCGGAGTTTCTCCAACTTAAGCAAATCTTTCTTCCGCTGCTCTGGATCTCCAGAAGTGATACGCTCAAACTCTATAAAGGAACCTAAGCCTTCAACTGTGTCTAAATGAACTTGGGTGTCTTCGTAAAAACAGATTTCTCTCATCTTGTCCACCACAGCCTTAGTCTTTATGATTCGTTTGAGAATCTGCTTGAAAATCTGAGGTTGAGGGATTGTTAAGATGAAAACAGAGCTTTTTTTGGGTTCAGCAACGTTCTTTCTTTCATAGAAAATTAATTCAGCATCCTTCTCGCCTTCTATTTCTCGCAGTTTTAACCTACCTTTCGGAACTTTATAATAAGTGTCAATCTGATGAAAAGCACCAACATGTTTAACCCCATACTGAATCAGCTTATCTCGAATAGTTGCCAAATCGTCTACTTTGGCTTTTAATTCTATCATCGCGCGCTGAACTCTCGAGCTTTTAGAAGGCATGTTCTTTCCCTAGAGTCTTTCTAGTTAACTATATTTTACTGATTGCGTTGACAGCATATATGCTAAAGTGGTTGTTTTCAATTTTTATGTAAGTGCCTTGAAATATATCAAGCTTCTCTAGCTTGTATGGGGGTTGCTTGAAATGCCTTTGAGCAGTTGAATTAAAATGAGACTTTTGGAGAAAGAACTTGTTGTAATCGCTGTTGCTTCTTTGCCAGCATTCTGTCCAAGATTGGTTTCAGCTTTGCATTTTCAGCTTTAATCCTCTCCAGCCCCAACTCCTCCAACTGTGCAGCCATTTCCTTCATTAACTCTGCAAACTTTAATCCTTCGGCAGCCGAAACATACTCCACTCGGAAACGCGGGGGGCTTAAGCCAAGCTTTTGCAGCATAGGTGCTAGAGCATCCATGCGAGCTTTCATTCTAGCGTTACCGCTAATATAATGGCAGTCGAAGGGCAGATGGCATGCGCCAATTAGCACCATACCTGCACCTCGTCTAAAAGCTTCTAATACAAAGTCTTTGTCCACACGACCCGAACACATTACACGTATAGGCCTAATAAGAGGAGGGTATTCAAAGCGGCTTGTGCCTGCCAAGTCCGCGCCCGCGTAGCAACACCAGTTACATAGAAACCCCAAGATTTTACCTTCTGGATTTTCCTTTAGTGCTGTCTCTATTTGGGCGAAAATCTGTTCATCTGTAAAGTGTCTTTGTGTAATAGCATCAGAGGGGCATTCAGCCACACAAGTGCCACAGCCATGACACATGGCTGTTATAACTTTTGCAGGCTGTTTTTCAGGGGCTTCTATGGAGCCATAGGGGCATCGTTCAGCACAAATGCCACATTTCACTTTTGTGTTTCTGCATCTTTCAGGATCTACCACTGCAACAATGGGTTCTATTTTCCATTTAGGTTTCGAAAGTATCGTTGCTGCTCGAGCTGCGGCTCCGCTCCCTTGAGAAACGCTGTATGGAATATCTTTTGGACCTTGGCAAGCACCAGCAACAAAGACGCCGTCCACTGGTGTGTCTATAGGCTTCAGTTTGGGGTGGCTTTCCATGAAGAAACCATCGGTGCCCCTTGAAATGTTAAGGATTCTCGCTATCTCACCCGCGTCAGATTTGGGAACGGCTGCTGTGCATAAGACAACCATTTCAGCAGGCAGCTCAATAGGCTGTCCTAGAGTCGTGTCTTCGACTCGTATAATGAGGTCTTTGGTTTGGGGGTCTTCGAGGACGTGGCTTGCTCGTCCTCGGATGAAGGTTATGCCCAAATCTCGTGCTCTTCTGTAGAATTCTTCATAGCCTTTGAAGTGGGTTCTCATATCCATGTATAAGATGTAGACTTCCACATCGTCTTTGTATTTTTCTTTAAGCAGAATAGCGTTTTTCAGTGCGTACATGCAACAAAAACCTGAACAATACTCGTATTTTTTGAGGTTCCGCGATCCTACGCATTGAATGAAAGCCAGACTGTGAGGTTTTTTACCGTCCGACGCTCGAATGACTTTTCCGCCAGTCGGTCCAGCCGCCAGAATTAGCCTTTCAAACTCCAACGCCGTAATAACATTGTCATACTTTCCATAACCATATAATGGGTCATCATAGGGTAGATAGATGTCGAAGCCTGTTGCAACTATTATGGTGCCAACTTCCAGTTCAATTTCTTCTGGTTTTTGGTCGAAGTTTATGGCTTCTCTTGCGCCGCACGCGTCCACACATTTATAGCATTCGATGCAGTGGTCCATGTTTATAGTGTATACAAGCGGAACAGCTTGCTCGAAGGGAACAGATATGGCTTTTCTTACACCCATGTTCATGTCCCACTCGTTTGGATATTCAATAGGGCAGACGTCTTTACATTCGCCACATCCAGTGCAGTTCTCTCGAATAACGTATCGCGGATTTTTCCTAATCTTGACTTTGAAATTGCCAACAAACCCTGAAACACTGACCAGGTCGGCATAAGATATTATTTCAATGTTAGGATGGCGCCCTACATCTACCATTTTTGGGCCTTCGATACATATGCTACAGTCTAATGTTGGGAAAGTTTTGTCCAACTGGGCCATGTGACCTCCGATGCTTTCGGTTTTTTCAAGCAAGTACACCTTGAAGCCCATCTCTGCTAAATCTAAGGCGGAGTTGATCCCAGCTATTCCACCTCCAATGACGAGGGCTTTGTTAGTGACAGGCACTTCGATTTCTTTGAGTGGTTGAAGAAGTCTTGCCTTTGCAACGGCCATTCTCACGATTTCTTTAGCTTTCTCAGTGGCTTCTTTCGGTGTGCTAGGGTGACACCAAGATGAAAACTCACGGATGTTTGCCATCTCAAAAAAATAGGGATTCAAGTCTGCTTCTGCACAGGTTTTGCGGAAGGTTGGTTCATGCATACGTGGTGAACAGGCGGCAACTACCACCCTGTTAAGGTTATACTCTTTTACAGCTTTTCTAATTTCGTCTTGACCTGGATCAGCGCATGTGTATCGGTTGTCTTTTGCGTAGACTACGTCGGGCAGTGTCCTTGCGTATTCTGTCAGTTCTTTTACATTGATTACTCCAGCTATGTTGAGACCACAGTGACATACGAACACGCCAATTCGAGGTTTTTCTACGATCATTTTTACTTACTCTCTGCTTTTTTACATATTTGCGAAACTACTTGTGTCGCATCAACTCGCAAGTCTTTTAGAGCTAGTTCTTCTGGAGAGACCCCCATCGCTAAACCCAGCAGTTGGGGATAGTGGAGTACTGGAATTCTGAAAGTCTCGTTAAACATTCTTTCTATTCGTGGCTGGTTAGTGTCGAACATCATGTGGCAGAAGGGGCATACAGTGATTAGTGCTTGGGCGCCTGAACTTTTTATGTGTGCTAGTTTTTCTCTAGTGAGTTTAAGGGGAATCCTATCATTTATGCCTGCAATAGGAGCACCACAGCACGCTATCTTGTCCGCGTACTCCACGTATCTAGCACCAGTTGCTTCAATTAGGTTTTTGAGAACTTCAGGGTTTTCTGGGTTGTCGAAGCCAACACCTTCGATGGGTCGTGATACGTGGCAGCCGCTGTGTTCAGTCACCTGCACGTTGGTTAGCGGCTTATTCACTGCGTTCTTTACCTTTTCTAAGCCCACGTCTTCTGCAAACAATTGAAGAAGGTGTTTAGCTTCTATAGTGCCTTTAAACTCCAGCCCTGTTTCTTTCAAGTAACCATTAATTTTTTCCCTGAGCTCTCTATTTTCCTTTAATTTCTTGTTTATTTTGCGCAGTGTTCCAGCGCATCCTGGGCATAGAGCAACGATATTAAGACCCTTTTGTTCAGCTAAACAGAGGTTTCTGGCTGCCAGTGTAAGCATCATTTCGTGGTTTACTGGGTCTAGGGGGAGACCGCAGCAGTTGTATTCTGGCATTTCAATTAGTTCTATTCCAAGCTTGGCGAGAACTTTTCGAGTGGAAATTTCGTAACTTGCAACTCGGTAGGGAATAGCGCAGCCTAGAAATAATAAGAATTTTGAGCTTGAACTTTGTTCTGGAGTCGTCATGTTTACTCACCTTTTTTAAGTGTTTTAGAAAAGCCTGTTGCGTTAGCTAGCTTCATCAAGGCTTATGGATTGCTTTTCGGCAAGGGTGGCAATCCAAGTTGCTCTCTTTTCTTCAGTCGCAATTCAGGGATTCGGTAGGCGATACCGGTTTCTATAATGCTTGAGCCTAGTTCCTTGAAAATTAGAGGCATGACTCCCTGTTTTACAGCGGCGTTTCTTAGTATCCGTATTACACTTGCAACTTCCACGTCTTGGGGGCAACGGTCAGTGCATGTGAAGCATGCTGCACACAACCATAGAGTATCGCTGGAGAGCACTCTATCTTTTAGGCCAAGCTGTGCCATGCGAACTATCGTTCTAGGTCTGTAGGACTCGCTGAACCTTGCTATTGGGCAGTCTGAAGTACATGTTCCACATTGAAAGCATTGCTTGAGCTTCTCGCCGCCGTGCATTCTGCTGATTTCGTATTTGAAGTGAGGGTCAAACTCGTTCGCTTTAATTGGCGTTGTCTCTATAATCTTTCGCTCTGGTGCTTTTTCTTCTACTTTCTGAACCTGCGCCGAAAGCGGAGTTGGCGATGCTTTTTTTTCTTGTCTAGGATTAGTCTCAGCCATGTTACTTCTTCCTCGCTTCAAGACGTTTCTTCACGGCTTCAATAGCTCTTATTCCCCCCTTCCCCCGCAGTTCCTTTGACATTTCGATGGTTGATGTCAACTTTTCAAGAGCTTTGTTCCACGCTCCTGAACGGACAGGGGTATGGTGTATTGTGGTGCGTGCAAGCTCTAACGCTTCCTCCTCAGGGCACACTATCTTGCATGCACCACAGTAGACGCAAAAAAGGTCGTTGACGTGTACTTTGCCGTCTTTTTCAGAAAGATATAGAGCTCGAATTATTGGACAAACGTCTAAGCAATCCTTACAGCCTGGTGGACACTTTTTCTGGCTGATTTTCAGTGTTCCAGTGAAGATTTTTCGGACATGAATAGCGTCTTCTGGACATTTAACTTCACAAACACGGCAACAGGGACATTGCTCTTTTTTAATGTTTACAGTGACTTGGTTGGTTGTAGGGTTTGACGTGACTTTGATGAGGTCTAGTGGGCAAGCTTCTTCGCAGTCGTTGCAGTCTGTTGGGCATTTTGTTGTGTCTACCGCAATTTCGCGGATAAGTTTGGGAAAGCTCTCTTTCTCTACTACGGAGGCAATGTTCTCGCCGTCTATTGTAACTTGCACCACGCCGTAGGGGCATATGGTGGCACATATGCCACAGTAATGACATTGGGTCTCATCTACATCGATCATGGGGTGCTGAACCTTTTGCCCTTGTATTCTTGGCTGCTTGTTAACCGTGATAGCTTCTCTAGGGCAAGCGAGGCTGCAGAGTTCGCATCCTACGCATAGCGCACGGTTAACTGTCAATCTGTAACTTTTTGCGTGGTGAATCCTTTCCACTACAAGCTGGTTATTGGATTCGGTTTTTTGAATTTTCATGGGCATATTAGACATCCCAACGTCGTATTAGCTGGCACGTAACATTGTTTGATATACGCTTGATTTGAGAATATTTGACATACGTAAACGTATATTTTATAGTTTCTGTGTTTTAAGCACAAATCGGTGCCCTTCTAATTGAGAGGAGAATCTCTGTTGTTGCTTTCCGGGGTTACAAGAAAAACGTAATAAGAACAAGCCTTCGAAAGTTACTTTGAAGTAGAGGGATGTCTGTTTGGCTATTCAAAAAATCCAAGTTTTCTCTATAGTTTTACATTATCGTGAACCTTTCATAATATCTGCTGGTGCAGCGGTGGAAACTCGCAACATTGTGATAAAAGTCACGACGGATTACGACGTTTTTGGCTGGGGTGAGGCTTCGCCTTCAAAGCGAGTGACAAATGAAACAGCAGAAACTGTGCTACAAGCTCTTGACAAGATTGCTCCTCATCTTATTGGAATGTGTCCTCTGCGTATAGAACAGATTAACGAAACTATGGATAAGCTGGTTAAGGGTAATTCAAGTGCCAAAGCCGCTGTGGACATTGCTTTGCATGACATTGTTGGCAAGACTGCACGAAGACCATTGTGGAGGTTAATGGGCGGGTATAGAGAAAAAGTTCTGACAGACATCACTTTGAGCATTAAGTCGCCGGAGCAGATGGCTGAAGACGCCGCTAAAGCGGTTAGGCAAGGGTTTAGGGCGTTAAAAGTGAAAGTTGGAACCAGTCTTAAGGAGGACGTGGAAAGAGTTCAACTTATTCGCGAAAAGGCTGGGTCAGATATTGCCTTGCGAGTGGATGCAAATCAAGCGTGGTCGGTTGAAGAGGCTGTAAAGGTGTTTAACTGCCTTGAACCGTTTAATATCGAATTCATTGAGCAACCAATTGCTGCCAATGATGTACGCGGTTTGGCTCGAATAAAAGCCGAATCATCTATACCTGTAATGGCTGACGAAGCCATCCACTCGCCTCGCGATGCGCTCCATTTGATTTTAGAAGATGCCGTTGATTTAATTAATATCAAACTTATGAAATGCGGAGGTGTACAGAACGCGAAAAAAATAGCAGCAATAGCTGAAGCTGCAAATGTATCTTGTATGATAGGTTGCATGGGTGAATCACAAATCGGCATCGCCGCCGCAGCTCATACAGCCATGGCAACTAAAAATATATGTTTCGCAGACCTTGATTCTGATTTGTTAATAGAGAATAAGTTGGCAGACGGCATAAAGCTAGAAAACTCTTATCGAGTCCCTTCACAACAGTCAGGTCTTGGATTAACTGAGCCCAATCTGAAACTACTAGGAAAACCATTGAAAACTTATTGAAGTTTAAAGAAAAATTTACAATCACATTTTGGACCAAAAAGTGCCACTCATACTTGGCTCAAAATAAATCTAAACTAAACGTCGAACACACAATCATAGTAAAACTTTAGAAGAAACAAAACTACAAGAAGCAAATGTAGGTGAGAGATTTGACAAGAATAGCAGGGGTGTACCAAAAAGGAGCCTTAAAACTCGCAAAAGTTATCCAAGCCACCAAAGCGAATAAAAACTTCCCTAAAGCAGGGGCCATTGCACTATTCATCGGTGTTGCCAGAGGCGAAACCAAAAATAAGGAAAAAGTCCAGAAGCTTGAATTAGAAGCTTACGAGGAGAAAGCAAACGAAGTCTTAGAAAACATCTGCAACGACTTAAAAAAAAGAGAAGGAATAGTCGATGTGCAAATTCATCATTTACTCGGAGAATTTGAAGTCGGCGAAGAACTTGTCTACGTCTTGGTTGCAGGGGCCCACAGAAACAAAGTATTTCCTATCTTGCAGGAAGCGGTAGAGCGATACAAAAAAGAAGCCCCTATTTTCAAAAAAGAATACATAATCAATAAAGAAGGAAAAACAAAGTCCTACTGGGTTAGCGAAAAAGAAAAACAAGGAAGAGCTTAAAGCCTGAAGCAAAAATAGATAGCATCTTTTTTACAGTTTATACAAAGAATCTCCAATATGGCTATCCTTAGCTTAGAAAGAGCCCCCATGATAAATTACTGCATCTTTGCCCATTTAATCCATGAAGCAATCTCTTCCAAGGTGGGTTTTTCGTTCTCTTCTATTTTCCCTTCTTCTATGTAGAGTTCAGCAGTCCTCGCCACTCTAGCTCCAAGGCTAAAAGTGTCTTGAAGCGCCAATTCTTGCTTAGAATTTACCCCACTCTCCACCAGAAGCACAGCATCCTCATGTTGAACCCCTGGAACCATTAACAGTTGTATTATACTTTGCAAGCTTTTCGCCTCACTTTCAGACATAGTTTTCGTCATCGCTATTTCCACAGGACTTTTTAACAGCAAATCTCCAATTTTCTCTACACCACTTGCCTTCAACCGTCGAACTGTGCCTCTTTTCAATATTTTTCCTTCAAGTGTCTTTATGTCGTCAGTGCTCGTTAAATAGGGTTCAGGAACAGAATTGAGTTTCTCCATGAGCCCTCGTAGATTCTTCAAGTCTTTTTTAACGCTCTCAATAGCCTGCAGCTTCTTCTTTAACTTGGACAATTCTTTTTGAGCTGTTTGAATTTTGTCTATTTTACGTTCAATTTCCAGCAGTTTCTTCTGTGTTGGTCCTAGAATTTTTTCATGTCCCTCTATAGTTTTTTTCACTTTTTTGTTTAACTCTTCAAGTTTCTTTTGCAGAGCTTTCAAACTTTCTTTTACCTGAAATTCCTTCAGACCCAGCTTTGCTATAGCCTCGTCTGTTGAATCTTTAATTTCTCGGCTTTTTTCATCCAGTTTTTCTTCAAACTCTTTGCTTAGCTGATACAATGGCAAGTCTGATGCTTCATTTCTAAAAACCACATAACAAACTGCTCCAATAAAAAAGCAAGTCATTGTCAAAGTTACAATGAAGTAAGTAGCGACTTCTATTTGAAATCCACCGGTGCCTAACAGAGGAAGCGTCACCAAAAAACCAGTGCCTTGAGTTTGCAGCGAAATCCATGCATGCAATGTGCCTAAAACACCTAAGAAAGCGAATACGACCAGTATCCAAACTGTGAAGACTTTTTTGAAAGTCAAAGCTATCCTTTAAACAAGCTATTGAACTTGACAATTTAACGTTATGAAGCAACAATAATTATTACTGATATATCATTATAATTTGTGAAAGAAACTTCATATACCGACACAAGTTTACTTAAAGGAAACGAGTAAGATTTGAATTACATAAATTATCGCTAAAAATGCTATGAGTAACAATATTGTAATAGCAAAGTTCTTTACCCATTTGCCTTTGCTCAGAACTATCCCGAAGGGGATTCCAATAAGGAAACCTACAACATGAGCTACGTATCCTACATTTCCACTCAACCCTAAGGCGATCGCGAAGACATTGAAAATGAAATACAATATTGCCACCAAGCCTAAAGGTATGAAGAAGAAGAGCCATGATAATTTTAATGGCTTGACAAGCATTGCTGCAGCAGAGAGGGTAAAGATGGCACCGGAAGCTCCAATCATTTGAACGTTGAAACCATAATAAAATGAGCTAATTATGAAAGAGCCGACTCCTCCTATAAAGAACGCTAGCATTGTCATTTTGGCCCCTGCATTTTCTTCAACTACGTTTCCAAAAACGTAGAGAAAGACCATGTTACCTATTAAATGTACTAAGTTAAAATGTACGAAGAGGGCTGTTACTGGCGTCCATAAAGCACCTTGTGCTAATCTGCTTCCGCTGTAAACAAAATCTTCTAAAGCTTGGGTATGCCAATAGAGGAGGCTAACTAATATGCAGAAGATTATCAGGACACTTGTTCTTTTCATTATTTTTCACTAAATCTAGTGAATCTTGTTTCTTTGTTCTTTCTCTAAAGTTTCTATTTAAAGAATTGGCTTTCGCTATTCGACATCTTCTGATGAAATAGGCACTTTGTTTTCTTCGTTTTGTTCGATCTTTCCCTTTTCTTGTGCATCAGTCTGTGCTTCTTGCGCCTTTACCATTTCTATTGTCTCGACTGTTCCCTCAGGTTGTGTAATTTCTTCAACAAGCTTTTCTTCCGTGATTTCTTTTGGGGGTTCAACGTATTCGCCTAGTTCCCTTTGTTTCTTTTCTTCAAGCTGCGCCGCTTCTTCCATTTTCCCATCTTGAGAAATATCTTCAGATTCTAATTTCTGTTTTCGACCTTTCTTGAAAATGTACAAAGCAATAATTATTGATAGGGATATATTAATCCAAGACAGCCCAAAAACTATCCCAGAGAAGACCCAATAAGACACCGCCCATTTGTAGCTGAATTGTAAACCGTAATTGTAAAGGTCACCATGGACAATATAATTTATCTGATTTAAACTAAGCATAGTAAAAAGAGAGGCAGCTGCCATCAAAATTAGAACCGCGCTTATGGCGGATGGATTAATGTTGGTTTCCATACAGTTACCTTATTATTTAAGGCGATGAAAACGCCATTAAAGTGTTGTGACTTTGAAGTCAAATTCTGAAATTAGTAGTTTGGATAAGCTAAGGGCATTGTTATGCGGTTGTGAAGGCGGATGGGCGTCGGATATTCTGCAAAGAGAGCTATGTCTCGACCGTTTTTCTTTTTTTAAACGTTGATTACAGATAAAGATACATAGTTAATAAACTAATTATATCGATAAATTACCATTCTTTTTTGGTGTCTCAATTTGGAAACAGAAAAATCCCGTGCACAACTTCAGACTCCTATACAAGGATATACACCCTTTGAGACAAGATCTCCAGTTGAAGAAACAAGGAGACAGCGGTTTTCTGCTCTTGTAGATGGAATTTGCATAGGAGTTGGCATAGTTTTTATCCTTCTCGGGGTGTTAATGCCGATAACAAGTGTTGAAATGTTAGTGCAAGGATTGATGTCAATTATTGGCGGGCTTATCGTTTTAGCTGTGGGAGCAGTTATTGAAGTATACCATTGGGCTGAGCTTCGCTAAATGTATATTCATTTACAATTTTCACACCTTTATTAAGACACGTTAAGTACATCGAAAAGAGACATATTTTTAAACAATTAGCCAAGTTTTATACTACTCAAGGACTTATTGCGAAACTTGTGTTACTTGTCTGTGTCGAGAATCAAAGAACGAGTCGAAATGACTGAAGCTTTCACAAACTTCTACAACAAGGGAGCATCCAAGCCGGAACTACGAATAACTTTCATTCTACTCGAAGCAATATTAGAAAAAGAAATCGATATTCCTGAGAAGCCTAAACTTCTAGCTGCTAAAGTGCTTCAAAGTGGTGCCATTGTTATTATGGGGGCCAAGCGAGGTCAGTTCTGCTACATTTCTGCATATTATTGATTAGAATTAAAAGGTTCAAAGCCTTCGGAAAAATTAGGCAAATTAGGGACGAGATAGAAGAAATTTGAAGCGGATTTTATAGCTCAGAATTTGAATAAGGTAATCGGTTCAAATACAAGTGGGGCATTCAAAACTGAAATTCGCAAATGTTCCTTCACTTTCGATAGGTCGCAAAACCTGCTTTATTCGGCTGCCATATCGATAAACGGTTATGCCTTTACATCCTAACTTGTAGGCAAGCCAATAAGCCTCGTCAATGTCGTCAGGGGTGGCTTTGTTTGGAAAGTTGATGGTTTTTGAAACTGCATTATCCACATATTTCTGAAATGCTGCTTGCATACGAACATGCCATTTGGCGCTTATGTCGTGCGCTACAACGAAGAGCTTTCGCACTCGCTCTGGGATTTCTTCCACATCTTGGATAGACGTTTTTCTAGCAATCTTTTTCACTAGTTCCTCAGTGTAAAACCCTTCTTTCAAAGCTATACTTTCAAATAACGGATTCACCTCGATAAGACTTCGTCCTAGACTTTCGGCAACTTCACGAATGTAAACAATTGCAAAAAGCGGTTCAATGCCTTGCGAACAACCAGCAATTATGCTTATGGTGCCTGTGGGCGCAATAGTGGTAACAGTGGCATTTCTCATAGTTTTAAATTGGCTTTCCCAAATACTTCCACGAAAATTTGGAAAGCTTCCCTTTTCTTCACCTAACTCCACACTCATCTTTCTCGCTTCAGCAGTTATGAACTTCATGAGTTTTTCTGCAGTTTGCAGTCCTTTTCTCGTGTTGTATTTTATGCCCATTTTAATGAGCATATCAGCAAAGCCCATTACCCCCATGCCAATTTTTCTATTTCCTTTAGTTATTTTCTCTATTTCAGGCAACGTGTACACATTGGCATCAATTACGTCGTCCAAGAACCTTACAGCTAACCTCACCGTTTGCCTCAGCCTATCCCAGTCCAATTTTCCGTCATCTGTCACAAACTTACTTACGTCTACGCTTCCTAAGTTGCAGGATTCGTAGGGCAAAAGGGGTTGTTCGCCACAAGGATTGGTGGATTCGATTTGTCCCAAATGAGGCGTTGGATTGTGTTTGTTTATTGTATCCAAAAAAATTACGCCAGGCTCACCGTTTTTCCACGCCATCATCACCATAAGATTCCATATCGCCCTTGCCTTTAGCGTCTCTACCATTTCGCCATTTCGTGGATTTATTAAATCGAAATCACCATCTTCTTCAACTGCCTTCATAAACTTGTCAGTAACAGCCACAGAAAGGTTAAAGTTTCTTAGCACCCCCTCCTTTTCCTTGGCGACAATGAAATCCATAATTTCAGGATGGTCAACACGTAATATGCCCATATTGGCGCCTCTGCGACGACCACCTTGCTTCATCACCTCTGTCGCTGTGTCGTATATTTTGGCAAAAGATATGGCTCCAGAGGCTATACCGCCTGTGGTTCTGACCATGTCACCCTTGGGTCTAAGTCGTGAGAAGGAGAATCCTGTTCCTCCGCCAGTTTTATGAATTATAGCAGCTGCTTTCAGCGTATTGAAGATACTTTCTATGGAGTCTTCTATGGGGAGGACAAAACAAGCGCTTAGTTGTCTAAACATAGTTCCTGCATTCATTAGTGTGGGAGAGTTGGGAATGAATTCAAGGTTTGTCATCATACGGTAAAACTCATCTTCATACATATTCACTTCAGCATCGGTTTTGCCATATTTTCTTTCAACTTCAGCTAGGCTTTTTGCAATTCGTTTGAACATTTGGCTAGTAGACTCTATAACCCTACCATTCTCGTCTTTTCTAAGATAACGTCGTTCTAACACGAGAATGGCGTTTAGGGGGAGTTTTAGCTCATCTACGACACCTAGCAGAGCTTTCATTCTTCTTATCTTAGCACGCTTCTGCCGATAAAGAATGTAAGCCTTCGCTATACTGGCTTGTCCGTTGTCTATGAGCGTTTTTTCTACCCAGTCCTGAACTTGCTCCACGCGAGGTATCTCATCCGGCTTAAGCTGTTTCTCTAACTGTTCTACGACTTGCTCAGCGAGATTTACTGCTAGTGACTTGTCCTTTACTCCAACAGCTTTGGCAGCCTTCCAAATTGCTTCAGCGATCTTGTTAGAGTCAAACTTGGCTATTTTGCCATCTCTTTTCTTAATTTTTTTAATTGTAACCATATAAGACGCCCTAGTTATGAATGCAAACTTTCTCTTTTTAACTATTAGGTTTTTAATAGCCGAGGGTTTTTATTAGGTGCAGATAGGTGGTTATTTTGAAAATTTTGGGGAAGAACTTCAAGAAAGGTTTTGTTAGAGTGGTACCTAAAACATTAGATGATTTATGGCATTTATATAACATCATCTATAAGAATGATTTGGTTTATGCACGAACGACTCGGGAAGTGAAGATTGATGAAGAGTATTCAAGGCCCCAAAAGGGCAAACGTGTTTCGGTTTTTCTTGGAATAAAAGTTGATGGCGTTGTTTGGGATAGGAGTTTAAACAGACTTCGGGTTCATGGCAAAATACATGAAGCACCTGAAAATATAGTTGGGCGGGGAACACACCATACGTTTAACATAGTAGTGAACGAGCCAATAACAATTGTAAAGGATAAATGGCTAAAACATCAAATTGAACGCCTTGAAAGAGCTAGACGTTTTGAAGCGCCGCCTATTATTGCTATCTCCATCGATAGCGAAGAATACTGTATCGCAGTGATAAGGCAATATGGGATAGATGTGCATGTTGAAAGCAATGCAAGGCTTCCAGGCAAGTTAGAGGTGGAGAAGAGAGCAAATGCCCTACAGAACTATTTTAGAAATGCACTAAACGCCTTGAGAGAGATTTGGCAAAGCTGTCGTTGTTCAATCGTGATAATCGGGGTAGGCTTCGTCAAAAACCAATTCGTTAAATATGTGAAAAATGAGGCTCAAGATGTTGCCCAAGCAGTGGTGGATGTAAAAAGCATAAACAGCAGCGGATTAGCAGGAATTAAGGAGGCTCTACGCTCAGGCATCTTAGACAAGACGTTGAAGCGTTTGCGCATTGTAGAAGAAGCAAAAGTTGTTGAAGAAGTGCTTTCAAGGCTTGGAAGAGAGAAACGTAATGTAACGTATGGTTTGGAGCAGGTGGAGAAAGCGGACAGGTTTGGAGCCGTTGAAACTCTCCTCGTGACAGATTTTACTATAAGGGATGCTTCAGACGAAAAGAGGCTGGTTTTAGAGAAGTTGATGAGAGGAGTTGAAGACAAAGGTGGAAAGGTGATTGTCATAAGCGTTGAACATGAAGCTGGACAGAAACTGCTGGCTCTGGGAGGAGTAGCAGCACTACTCCGTTTTCCAATTAGTTAAGGTGGTGATGGAGGTGGTTGATTGGTTGAGAATTCAAAGCATTGAAGACCTAGAATTTGGGAGGAAATACTTGTTCAGACCTGAGTTTCTTCCACTATTGTTTTCTTATATTGGAGTAAAATCTGGAATTCTGGCGTTGGACATGGGTTGTGGTACTGGTTCTTTTCACGTTTAATTGTGAGAGGCATAGGAGGAAAGGGAACTGTAATAGGTATAGATTTTGACAGAAATCTTCTTCGTGGTGCCAGAAAAAGAGCTAGAAAGGAGAAGCTTGTTGAATTTATGGAATCTTCTATTCGAAGACAACACTTTTGATATTGTTACTAGCCACACTTTATTAGGTATCTTGCAGAAACCACGAGCATGTATTCTTGAAAAGAAAAGGGTGGCAAAAATAGGTGGAAGTTTCTGCTGTTGAAAATATCCCTGGATTAGAAGGCAACTCGTGCAATTATCCAAACTCAATCAATGTTTTAAGGCTTTTGGAGTTGCAGAAGAAGCTGAATAAAATTTTCACCGAGAAAATCTATGCTCAGTTGAGAATAGGTTCAGAAATTTCTTCTCTTCAATATCCTCAGCTTTTTCTTGAAGTTGGATTGAGAAACATTGAAGTTAATGGCTACTTATTGCTGTTCTCTTTCAGTGATTCTAGATATTCTGTGGAAGAAATGTTGGATTATTTACGGCGAGATTACGAAAACCGTTTTAGCAAACTTGCGAAGAACCGACGTAAATATATTCAAAGCGGTTTCACAGAGAAGGAGTTCGAAGAAGTTTTAGGGCTTTTAAAGAAAAAATACCGATTTCTGACGGAAAATCCTAAGCGAATATGGGAAGTTATGGAGATAGAACTGAGACCTCGAATAATTGTTTCTGGGGTAAAGTAGTTATTTATCGTATAGGCTTAAGCGGCGTCGTACTTCAGGTTTGGTTTCGGCAAGCTTTTTTAAAGCCATCTCGAAAGTTTCATCTGGCGCCAAATTTTTTTCAATAAACACGCCCGTTCTGCCAATTTTGTCTCTTCGTAGAAGTGCATGCACACGGTCAAATACTGTCTCTAGAGAAATCCCCAAAAATCTGGCTATTTGCTCTTCTCTGCCGAGTATACTGCTTTCAATGTGTCCCTTGTCTGTTGGCTCTATTAACATAAGTCTCTTGTCAACGCCAGCCACTCTCTTATCTTTCTCTAGCATTGCGAGGGTGATTTCTCCGCCGAACCGATAAAAATCTCTTTCCACCCGACGCATTTTCATTAGAGGAAAAGAAACCACTTGTTGTTTGTTGATTTCGATGTAGCCTTTGACTGCATAGTAAGGTGTAGCTTGTATAATTAATCGTCTGTTAATCCGAATGTTTGCTCTTTCGAGAGTTGTTTCGATTCTAAAAGAGGACAGTGGGTTTGGTATGAAGACGTCAACATCGCTTTTAGCCGTTACGTCTCCCCTCGCTATGCTGCCATG
>JBHIEO010000005.1:0-22866 GCA_046760665.1 Bathyarchaeia archaeon | reverse complement strand
GCCGAATATGAAAATGTTTTCAGTTTGTTTGTAAAGCCTATTCGAAGGCTTGTTGAGCAGAAAGGGTTCCAAACTCCTACAGAACCTCAAAAGAAAACTATACCTAAAATTCTTGGAGGCAAAAACGTTTTACTCATTTCTCCAACAGCAACAGGGAAAACAGAGTCAGCGATCCTTCCCATTCTAAACCTACTCATCCAAATGCTTGACCGCCGACCCGGAATCAAGGTTTTATATGTTACACCATTACGTGCGTTGAACCGCGACTTGCTGGAGCGCTTACAATGGTGGTGTAACAATCTGGACATCAAACTAGCAGTGCGACATGGAGACACCGAGACTAAAGAGAGAACTAGGCAGTCGCGGAGCCCTCCCGATGTCTTAATAACAACACCTGAAACGCTACAAGCCATATTAACCGGATGGATGCTGCGACAACATTTACGCCACGTGAGATGGGTGGTTATCGACGAAGTTCACGAGATGGCCGACAGCAAACGTGGTAGCCAACTCTCACTTGCCCTAGAAAGGCTGCGGAATATCGCTGACAAGGAGTTTCAGATGATAGGCCTTTCAGCCACGATAGGTAGCCCAGAGAAAGTGGCGCAGTTCTTGGTAGGTAATGGGAGGTCTGTAGAAATAGTGAAGGTGCCTGTTGCACGAGAAATGCAATTGAAAATAGTTTTTCCACAGCCGAATTCACGAGATTATGAACTTGCTTCGTCTCTCTATACCCATCCAGAAGTTGCAGCTCGGCTTCGAATAATACGCGAGTACATTGAGAAGCATAAGTCGGTGTTACTTTTTACCAATACCCGTACAATCTCCGAAGTGCTAGCCAGCCGCTTCAAAATCTGGGACATAGACTTTCCAGTTTCTATTCACCATGGTTCACTAGCAAAACCTTCAAGAATAGCAGCAGAAAGGGGACTGAAGAACGGTGAATTAAAAGGACTCGTCTGCACAAGCTCTCTGGAACTAGGCATAGACATAGGTAGAATAGACTTGGTGGTCCAATATATGAGCCCTAGACAAGTCACACGGCTAATTCAACGCGTCGGCAGAAGTGGTCACAGAGTCGGACGTATGGCTAAGGGGATAATAATTACCATGGATTCTGACGATACTTTGGAAGCCATGGCTATTGGTCGTATGGCCTACCGCGAAGAACTTGAACCCGTGGCTATCCCCGAGAAACCTTACGACGCCCTTACCCATCAGATTGCTGGTTTGCTAATGAAAAGAAGACGTCTTTTCTTCGGCGACATTGTGGAGCTCTTTAAGAAAGCCTATCCTTACGCCAACCTTACGATGGAAGACGTACAGAAGATTTTAACATACATGCACACACGATTTCCGCGGCTTGCCTGGGTTTCCTTCGAAGACCTTACTGCCCTAAAACCACGTAGAAGTAAGGCGTTATATGAATACTACTTTGAGAACTTGTCTATGATACCAGTGGAAAAGCAGTACCTAGTTATAGATGAAGCATCAAAAACAGCCATAGGTGTTTTAGATGAAGCTTTCACAGCTGAATACGGAAAGCCAGGAGTTAAATTCATCATCCGAGGAAGCCCGTGGAAAATCCTCCAAATATATGGTGACAAGATATACGTAAAAGCCGTCGAAGACCCCACAGGCGCTATTCCAAGCTGGGTAGGAGAAGAAATTCCTGTGCCTTTTGAAGTGTCTCAGGAAGTGGGACAGATTAGGGGATTTGTCGAGCAAGAAATGGAAAGAGGAACACCAGTCAATCAAATTGTCCCTCAATTAACCGAAAAGTATCCTGCAGACGAAGATACTATATCACGAGCGTTACAGGAAACGTTTGAACAAGTAAAAAAAGGTTACCCTGTACCGACAGACAAGCGTATTACTGTTGAAGACTGGGAAGACTTCGTAATCGTACATGCAAACTTCGGCTCCTTAACTAATCGTGCATTAGCCCAGCTGCTGGGGCATCATCTGTCGGAGCAAACTGGTTACACAGTTGCCGTTCAACATGACCCGTACCGCATTTTCATCCAAACAATGGGAACAACAAATGCAGACAACATAATAACCCTATTCAACAAACTCAAACAGACATCAAACACGATAATACGCGATTCCTTAATAAGAGCAACCGTGAAAACTGGACTTTTCAAGCGTCGAATGATCCACGTAGCAAGAAGATTTGGTGCTCTAAAGAAATGGGCAGACTTTAGCAACATCAGCCTCAAGCGACTATTGAAAAGTTTTGAAGGCACTGCAATCTACGACGAGGCACTCAAAGAAACATTTACTAAAGATTTAGACGTGGAAAAACTTCTTCGAGTGATAGATGAACTTCGAAGAAACGAAATAACAATTGTTAAAGTTGAGACCCAAGAAACAGCAACTCCTGTGGCAAGGGTCGGCATAGAACGGGTCAGCATGAAAACAGACCTGATTCCTCCAGAAAGAATGCACCGCATTCTCGTCGAATCGGCAAAAGCAAGGTTACTAAATGAGGTTCGAAGTTTTGTCTGCACAAATTGCTGGGATTATCTTGAAATGATACGCATTAAAGACCTACCTGACAATCCCACGTGCCCACAGTGTGGCTCCACTAATTTAGGGCTTCTTAGAAGAGAAGAAGACTATGTAAAATCCCTGGTAGAAAAGAAAGCAGAAAAACTTACTAAGACTGAACGAAAGACGCACGAACAAGCTGTAAAAACTGCACGATTAATTTCGAAATATGGAAAAATGGCAGCAATAGCTCTCTCTGCCCGAAGAGTAAAGCCAGACGATGTTAATGGCATTTTCAAAAAAGAAAAAAGACCTACCGACAACTTCTTCAAACTAGTCATCGAGAGTGAACGAAAAGCATTAAGAAGAAGATTCTGGGCAGATTAGAGGACCACAAATAAGCTAAAATGAATCAGAAAACTTCTTTGTTATGAAAAACTCGCTTTACATGATTTCCAGTGATTCTTTTTGTTGAAGACCTTATACAGCTTCAATTAAGGAGCTGATTTCTGTTTGCAAATAGATACTATTAAAAACATTTATTATCATAGAGGGTGCTGAGCTATATCTAGGAGCCTCCCTCATGCATTCAAAGACCAAAGATATCGTGGAAAACGATTTTCTAACGTATATATCGAAAACAAAAGAGTTAGTGGATCGTAAGCTCTCGGAATTTACTGTTAACCTTTCCAGTTCTAGCTTGTTTCCTCAGCTAAAATATGCCTTGCTATCTGAAGGTAAAAGGCTAAGGCCAATCATGGTTTTACTTAGCACCCAAAGCGTTGGGGGCGACAGAAACAAAGTGATGCCCTTAGCATTAGCTTTTGAGTTGCTGCATACCGCGACCCTAGTTCATGATGACATTATCGACAAAGATTATTCTCGTCGAGGGGTTTCGGCGGTTCATGAGAAATGGAGTGTTGAAGATGCAATTTTGGTTGGAGATTGCCTTATTTCTCTGGCCGTTGATCTGATTTCTGATTATAGTACGCAGACAGTGAAAATAGCAGCCAAGACAGGAATAGAATTATGTGATGGCGAATACATGGATATCACTCAATCTCTGAAAACCACAACAGAAGAAGAATATTTTGCAAAAATTAAAAGAAAATCCGCCTCCTTATTTCGTACCGCTGCGCAATGTGGCGCCATAGAGGGAGGGGGCTCCCCTCAAGAGGTAAAATCCTTGGCGCTTTTCGGTGAACATCTAGGAATAGCCTACCAACTTCAAGACGACCTTCAAGATTTAATGACAGGAAAATATGTTGGAGATTTAATTAACGGAAGAGTAACGCTCCCCATAATACATCTATATCGACATAGCAACTCTGAAACAAGAACCATCTTAGAAAAGATGGCTAAAAATGAAACTGTATCTAACGGTGTGACTGAGGGTCTTGTGGGAATGCAAGAATCGATAGCTTATTGCAGGCAGAAAATAATTAAAAATGTAAACACCGCATTGAAAAACATAGCTATCCTAAAAGAGTCAATATTCAAAGCCTACCTGAAACAAGCACCATTTTTTGTGGTAAGCAAAGAAATTGTTGGCTCCATTCAACACGTTGCTCCATATAGCTTTAGTGAAAAGATGACTAAATCAGTTTTATAGGGGTAAACTACCCGCTATGCCATCACAAGGCGCATCACGTTTTCTTTTATGGTTCAAGGAGCTGAGAGCTCCTTTTTTTACAGCTACCTTCGTTCCAGTTGTGCTCGGAGCAACAATAGCTTGGAATCTGTTGCATGTTTTCAATGCATTCTATTTTATGTTAACATTGACAGGCGCTTTATGTCTCCACGCTGGCACGAATATGATAAATGATTATTTTGATTTTAAAAGCGGATGCGATTTACACCCAATCTATCAGAAGTTTTGGACAGCTTTTTTTGGAGGAAGCAGATTGCTGCCGGGAGGCAAACTTAATCCGCAACATGTCTATATCGCTTCCCTTTTTTCTTTTGGACTCGGTAGCATCATCGGCATTTATCTTTCACTTGAGAGAGGTGCACTTATCATTTTCCTCGGCCTTGTAGGTCTTCTTTCAGGCTATTTTTACGTAAACCAACTGGCAACTCGTGGAATAGGCGAGTTTTTTGTCGGTCTCAACTTTGGTCCCCTTATAGTGCTAGGAAGCTACTACGTTCAAGCTCAAAAAGTTGCACTTGAACCCTTAACAGCCTCTATCCCTGTTGGATTACTTATAGCCAATGTATTATGGATCAATGAAATCCCAGATTACGAAGCAGATAGATATGTTGGAAAAAACACCCTCGTAGTTAGACTTGGAAAAAAGAAAGCTGCAGATGCTTATGGTTTACTTATGCTTTCTGCCTACGCTGCAATATTGTTAGGAATCTTTTTGTCGTTGATGCCAACGCTTACGCTGCTTTCATTCATTACAGTTCCCTTGGCTATAAAGTCAGTGTATGTTGCAAGGAGAAACTATGACAATTCAATGAAGCTTGTTCCAGCAAATGCTGGTACAGTTCTTGTACACTTGTTCACAGGCTTATTGTTGTGTTTGGCGTATGTTATAAGTGATTATATCTTGATTCTACATTAGCATTCCTAGACATTTATGGACGCAGAGCCCACGATACGTTATTTAGTTTCCAAAATCTGCGCAAAGTTCTAAGATGATATAAATCATAAAAATAGTAGAAAGTCTTAAGTTTATGATGTGCCATGTTTCCTACTCCGAATGTTGCGTGGACCGTTGCAAGTGAAACGAAATGAACATTCAAGATCGGGTTAAAGTTGAATTGAGGGAAACTTTACGGTCTTCAGATATGGAGCTGAGCTTCTCAGAGGAAATAATGAAACATTCAGGCGGCGAGAAATTGGCTCAGTGTTACCAGTGTGGTGTCTGTGCAGGAAGTTGTCCAGTGGGCAAATTGACTGACTCGTACAAGCCGAGACATATAATTAGAATGGCATTGTTTGGGATGAAAGACAAAGTTTTGTCAGGAAACTCGATATGGCTTTGTGCTTCCTGTTACACATGCCAAGAACGTTGTCCTCAAGAGGTTGAAATTGCTGATTTGATGCTGGCTTTGAGAAACATGGCAGTTGAACATGGCTATATACTTCGGGGCTATGTAAATCAAGCTTCGAATCTTCTTGAAACTGGTCGAATAGCTAAAATTTCAAGTTTCGCCGAAAAGAAAAGGCCTCAACTTGACCTTCCAGAACTTCCAGAGGCTTCAATCGAAGCCATGAAAAAAATCGCTGAGAAAACAGGTTTCGATAAACTCGTAAACAAGTTGAAAGGATAGAATAACCCATGGAATATTCGTTTTTTTTAGGATGCACCATACCAGCAAGGGAACCAAGTTTTGAGGCGTCGGCAAGACTGGTGTTTAAGAAGCTTGGTGTGAATTTGGTAGACTTGAAAGGTGCGCTTTGCTGTGCGCCGGCGCCAATTGAATCGATTGACCATAACACAAGTAGGGCAATTGCAGCCTATAACATTGCCTTGGCAGAGGAATCGAACCTTGATTTGGTGACTTTGTGTAACGGATGCTTTCAGGCTTTAGCTAGAACAAACAGGTTGTTGAAAGAGGATGTAGAAGTGAGGGCAGATGTTAATGAGGTTCTTTCCAGCATTGGCAAGAAGTATAAGGGCACAATTGAAGTTGTAGACTTCCTCCAAGTGTTAAACAGTGAACGGGTGATGGAGAAAATTAAGAAATCCGTTTCTAAACCGTTGAAAGACGTCAAAGTCGCTGTTTTCTATGGTTGCCACGCATTGAAACCAAGTAAGTTCTTGATGTTAGACGACCCTGATCAGCCACGGATTCTTGACGACCTCGTTGAGATTACTGGAGCTCAAAGCGTTCCCTATGAGCACAAAATGAAATGCTGTGGAGGTCTTCTAAGAGGAGTATCAGACGACCTTGCCCGAAAGCTTGCCCAAAACAAACTTTTCAACGTTTCCCAAGCGAAGGCAGACTGTATAGTGACTATTTGTCCCTTCTGCCACATCCAGCTTGACATAGGGCAACTTGAAGTAAATAGAAGATTTAACGAACAATACGCAATACCTGTGCTTCACTATCCTCAACTTCTCGGACTATCAATGGGAATAAATCCTTTGAGACTTGGACTTCAAACTCACAAAGTTTCAACCGATAGCTTGTTAACGAAAATTAAGTAGTGGTAGGTCACATGACTGAAGAGCCTAGAATCGGCGTGTATGTCTGCCACTGTGGTCTCAACATAGCAGCCGTAGTGGACGTAAAAAAAGTCGCTGAATTCGCGAAATCTCTTCCAAACGTCGTTGTCGCTAAAGATTATCGTTATATGTGTTCTGATCCTGGTCAAGATTTAGTTGAGAAAGACATCAAAAAACACGGCTTGAACCGCGTAGTTGTTGCTGCCTGCTCACCCAACATGCATGAAGCCACGTTTAGAAAAGTTTTGGAAAAATCAGGGTTAAACCCTTACTTATTTGAGATGGCAAATATCCGCGAACAATGTTCATGGGTTCACAGAGACGAACCTCAAAAAGCAACAGAAAAATCGAAAGCTATCACGGCTATGGCTGTGGCAAAAGCATCCGGCCTTGAACCATTAGAAATCAAGGAAGTTGAAGCTTTGAAGAGGGTGCTTGTTATTGGCGGTGGAATTTCAGGCATAAACGCAGCCTTAGACCTCGCAGAGATGGGATTCAAGGTGTATCTTGTCGAAAAAAACGAAAGTATAGGGGGCCACATGTCTCAGCTAGATAAAACCTTTCCAACTCTTGATTGTTCAACATGTGTTCTAGGTCCAAAAATGGTTGAAATTGGAAGACACCCCGATGTCGAGATTCTAGCATACTCTGAAGTCACCCAAGTAGAAGGATATGTTGGAAATTTCAAGGTAAAAGTTCTCAAAAAACCCCGATATGTGATTCCTCATAACTGCACTGGTTGTGGTGAATGCTCCGATGCTTGTCCTATAGACTTTCCGAACGAGTGGAACATGAAATTAGCTGTGCGAAAAGCAATCTCTATTCCCTTCGACTACGCAGTTCCTCTGGTTTATACACTACACAAGGACCACTGCATTGAATGCTACAAATGTGTAGATGCTTGTGGCGATCGGCAGGCTATAAATTTTGAAATGGAGCCAGAGGAGATCGAGTTGGAAGTTGGTGCCATTATCGTGGCAACTGGGTACGATCCATACGATCCCACAAAGGATGGAGAGTATGGTTACGGAGTGTATCCAAATGTAATAACTGGATTGGAGATGGAACGTTTGTTAAGTGCTGCTGGTCCCACTGGAGGAAAAATTAGTCGCCCTTCCGACCTTAAGGAACCGAAGCGGATAGCCTTCGTTCAATGTGTTGGTTCCAGAAGCCTCCGTAGAAACCCTTATTGCTCACGTGTCTGCTGCATGTACTCAATTAAACAAGCTCGTCAACTAAAGGAAAAACACCCTGACATGGATGTTTACATTTTCTACATGGACATCAGAGCGTTTGGAAAAGGATTTGAAGAGTTTTACGAGCTCGCCGGTCGCGAGTACAAAGTTCAGTTTGTTAGGGGCCGAGTAGCGGAAATAGAGGAAGACCCAAAAACACATAACTTGATCATAAGAGCGGAAGACACGTTTCTCGGCAGACCTGTGCAGTTAGAATTTGACATGGTTGTACTCGCTATTGGGTTAGAACCCCACGCAACGACGGAAAAACTCTCGGAAATATTGAGAATTGCAAGAAGCCCTGATCGATTCTTACAGGAAGCCCACCCGAAACTTCGACCTGTAGACACACTTTCTGCAGGTATATTCATTGCAGGTGCCTGTCAAGGACCTAAGGACATACCTGACAGTGTAGCACAGGCAAAAGCAGCAGCTGCCAGTGCTGCTGCTCTTCTGTCTAAGGGAAAAATCAGAATAGAGTCAGTTGTTGTTTCGGTGGATGAAGAATTATGCACTGGATGCGCAAAGTGTGTAGATATTTGTCCATTCCAAGCGCTAAGTGTAGATGAAGTTACCCAAAAAGCAAAGGTAATTGAAGCAAAATGTAACGGATGCGGCTCCTGTGCCGCAACGTGCCCAGTAGGAGCTATGCAGCTAAAACATTTCAAAGACGCCCAAGTCTTGGCTATGGTGGATGCAGCGATTCCAACCCAGAAACAATAGGAGGGCAACAAAAATGGCGGATTTCGAACCCACAATTATTGCCTTCTGCTGCAACTATTGTGCCTATCGAGCAGCCGACTTGGCTGGCACAAGCAGAATGCAGTATCCAGCTAATGTAAGAGTCATACGGCTTCCTTGTTCAGGCAAAGTTGACATCACTTACATATTGCGGGCTTTTGAAAACGGAGCAGACGGCGTATTTGTGGCTGGCTGTTTGGAGGGAGGATGCCATTTCGTTGAAGGCAACATTCGCGCCAAACAAAGAGTACATTTCGCAAAGAACCTTCTGGATGCTGTGGGATTTGGTGGACAAAGACTCGAGATGTTTAACCTATCCTCTTCTATGGCTCCCAGATTCGTTGAAATAATTAACGAGATGACTGAACGAATTAGAAAGCTTGGACCCGTATCCAAAAAGTTTACTCTAACAGAAAAAGCCGAAGACATGAACAAAAGAGAGTTTCTCTACGCGATGCTAAGGAATCTAGCCACTACAATGCCAGCAAAACCTATAGAAGTTCCTGAAGGACTAGGAGAGTTTGGAAGAATAGAATATAATATTGAAAAGTGCATTGGGTGCAAAAAATGCGGCAACGTTTGTCCAGAAAAAGCTATTGATTTTGTCCGGGAGCTTGACTTGCCAACTATCATACAAGCAGTTCAAGGAGACGTAAAGGAGAAAGTTACAAAACGGCACCTTTTGTATGAAACGTTAGCAAAAATAGCAGTCAAACCCCCCTCAAAGGCCGTTCTAGCCCCCGAGGGATTGGAAGAATTCTGTAAACTTAATTATAATCCTATGCGCTGTGTGATCTGCGAAAAATGTGTTGACATCTGTCCTGAGGAGGCAGTTCGCGTAATTAGAGAAGTTGATCTTCCATCGATTTTAGGTTCTAAGCCGCTCTAAGAGATCTTGGCTGTATAAGCAGCCTTCAACAATTTGATTCCTAACTCCATAGCGTCATCGGGATCCAACGTAAACTTGCCTTCTCTATCGGCTAAGATAATGTCAACCTTAATTTTTTTGCCGCGTACATGAACTGTCGTCTTTACCAATTTGTCTCACCTACCCTTTTTTGATGCGATCGGCCCAAGCTCTTCCAATTCTTTCATAAACGATTCTGCTTCGACTGAAAAAGCCTCTGGATCAGCCGCACACACTGCCATTATCTTTAACCTTCTGCTGCTCAAGCCAATTTCATCTAGTATGTTTCTAGCAAAAGTTACCGCTTTATCAGCATATATATTTCCCTTCAACTGCTGGCAATTTGGAAACATGCATCCAACAAGAAGAATTCCATCGGCTCCATATTCAAACGTTTTGAAGATGTGATACAGCGAAACCCAGCCTAGACAGGGCACTCTCATTGGTAACACATTGGCTGGATACGAAATTCTCCCCATCCCAGCCAAATCCACTGTTGCATAGCCACATTCGTCGCAACAAAAAGCTACGACCTGTGGCGATTTGGAATCACCTTCTTGTGACAGGAGCCCCCCAATCTGACTTAGAAATTGTTCATCGTTCCAATATGAGAGTTGAATAGCTCCAGTAGGGCATCTGCCTGCGCAAGAGCCACATCTGTTACACATAGCCTCGTTAATTCTAGCTACTGAACTTGTAGAGGGATTGCCTTTCACTGGCACCATGTTTATTGCACTGTAAGGGCAAACCTCTATGCAAACCTCACATCCATCACATTCATCTTCATTTACATATGCTACATCAAGGTCTTTGCTGAATTTCTCTTTAGAAAGGTCTTGGACGGCTCGAAACACTGCTGCCGTGCTTTGCGTGACCGATTCGGGTATGCTTTTTGGACTTTGAGCTGCGCCACAAACGTAGATTCCTTTAACAGTTGTCTCTACGGGCCTAAGTTTCTCGTACACTTGTTTTATGAAGCCGTATTCTCCAACTTCGACTCCCAAAATTTCAGCGAGCTTCCTGGTGCCGGAAGTTGGAACCAAGGCCGTTGACAGCACAACCATGTCCGCATCTATTTCAATGGGCATATTAAGAAGAGTATCTTCAACCTCTACTGTTAGATGCCCTATCTTTGGATTTATCGAAATCTCAGAAGGTTTTCCTCTGATAAATTTCACTCCCATTCGCCGTGCTCTAGAATAGTAGCTTTCGTAGTCCATTGGGGTTCTGATGTCCATGTAACAAATGTAAACTTCAACGTTGCGTCCCTGTTGTTCTTTGATATGTATTGCGTGTTTTAATGCTAGAGTACAGCAGACTTTTGAACAATAGGGATTGGTAGATTCGTCCCTCGAACCTACACATTGAATCATCACAACATTTTTTGGAGCCTGACAGTTTGACGGCTTCAAAAGTTTCCCCTCCGTGGGTCCGTAGGGATCCAAAATTCTGGCGAGTTGAAGCTGCGTAATAACATCTTTATGGACGCCGAACTTGTAGGGCTTAATCTCAGAAGGGTTATATTCCTGAAAACCAGTTGCGATGATTACAGAACCGACTTTCAATGTAGTTTCCTTGGCTTTTTGATTTAAGTCTATAGCTTTCGTGGGACAAATCTTTACACATTTGCCGCATTTGGTGCAGTTTTCCCAATCTACGACGTAAACTGGAGGAACAGCGTTCGGGTGAGGTAGATAAATCGCTTTACGTTTGCTGAATCCATAGTTTATTTCGTCGGCAACCTCTATGGGGCAGATTTTCGAGCATTTCCCACAATTGATGCAAAGAGATTGGTGGACACCTCTTGGCTGAGACAAGACTTTTGCCTCAAAGTCCCCTGATGAACCTTTGAATTCTTTGACTTCAGACAAGGTGTATAGCTCGATATTGGGGTGTTGAAGTATTCCTGCCCTGTAGAAACATTTTCTAATGCCTCCCAGAATTTCGGAAGCGGAGATACAGAATGCACCGTCATCATTTGGAAAAGCTAACCCTAGTTTTGTTGCATTTCCACCCACGATGGGGGCTTTCTCAATTATGTAAACATGATATCCAGTGTCTGCTGCATTAATAGCAGCCTGAAGCCCTGCTACGCCTCCTCCCACAACTAGGACAGCCTTGCTGTTGATTTTGAATTCTTTTCGCTGGATGGGGGCAATTTTGTTTACGCGACCCACAGCGGCCTTTAAAATTCTTTTGACTTTTTCATTTGCTCCTTTTGAGTTGTCTGCATGAGCCCACGCGCATTGTTCACGAATATTTGCCATCTCTAAACAATATGGGTTCAGCTTGGTTTTTGCAACATAATTCCTAAAGTGGTTCTCGTATAGTTTAGGCGAACAAGCGGCTACTACTATTCTGTCAGCACCTTTGCGAACAACCTTGGCGACTTCCTTCTCTCCTTCATTGCCGCAAAGGAAACTGTGTCTTTTGACAAATCTGACGTTATCTAATTTAGAAACAAAACTTTGTAGATCTTCAAAGTCTATGATTTGTGAAATTTCTCCGCCACAGTCACACAACAACACTGCAACAGATGGTTTTTTAGTAGACAACGTTTCCACCTTAACTATGACTGATTGATTTTAGCAATTTAGCTGGTGACACAATAATTTTATCTAATCCGAGTTTTTTGGGGTTAATATCCAAGGCTAATCCTAGAAGCTGAGAGAAATATAGAACGGGAATGCCGATTTCCAAGTCGTATTTAGAACTTATGTCTTTCTGTTTCATGTCAAGGTTGAGATGGCAGAAAGGGCAAGCCGTTACTATGCAGTCTGCACCATACTCTTTCGCTTTCATCAAGATGTTCCCGCTTAACTCCAGCATCGCTTCTTCACGGATCATTTGTAACGCTCCTCCACAACATCGTGTTCTATACGGTCCCCAAGCTATGCTTATTGCACCCACTGTCTTTACAAGTATATCTAAGCTTTGAGGGTTTTCTGGGTCTTCAAACTTACAAAAAGAAGGAGGCTTCAGAAACAAGCAACCATAGTATGGTGCAATCTTTAATCCAGTGAGAGGTCTAACAACTTTTTCTTTGATTTTATCTAAAATAGGTGCCATGAAAGGCTTTACAAGAATTTCTAGCGGATGTCTTACTTCTATTGTTCCTTTATATTTGAGACCGATAACACCTAATACTTCGTTGACCTTGTCTCTAAGGATGGTTTTCGTTTTGAGCATTTCATTAGCCCTCGCCAGAAAGTGGAAACATGCAGCACAAGGGGCAATTATGTCCATTTCCTTCTCTTCTGAGAGTGCTAAGTTTCTTGCTGGAAGGACAATTGAAAGAGAGCGGTCAACAGCGTATGCGGCAGTTGCTCCACAGCAATTCCAATCATCTAGTTCTACAAGTTCTATTCCAATAACATTGGACACTTCCCGCATTGACATGTCATATTCTTTTCCAGTTGCTAAAAGTGAACAGCCAGGAAAATAGCTGAACTTCATTCTATAGCCTTCTCTAATTTCTTTGACGCCTCTATCAAAGCTTTCAGCTGGTCTCTTGCTTTTATTTTATCTGGCAGCATCTTGATCTTCCTTTTCTTGAAAAGATTAATTGCTAAGGGCATCTGCTTCAGAAGTTTTGTTAGCCCTGTTTTCCGGGCAAAGGTTACGTATAATTCTGTTTCGTGTATTCTGCCGTATTTTTTCATGTTGTCAACCATAGACTTGTAAAGTGCGGGGCCTTCAATAATACGTCCAGGAAATTTTTGTTTGATTGCAACGCTTTTTATGGAAGCCATAACTTCTGGAAGCTCAACTTCTCGAGGGCACCGTGTAAAACAAGTGTTGCAGGATGAGCACAACCAGATTGTCGTGCTTGAAAGAACTTTGTCTCTCATGCCCATCTGTACCATTCGAATTATCTGTCTAGGAGGGTAGTCCATCAAAAAGCTTACAGGACAGCCTCCAGTGCAGACTCCACATTGATAGCATGCAAAAATATCGGTGCCAGCGAGTTTTTCAACTTCTTGAGTAAAACTTAAGTCACACTCGTCTCTTTCGACAACTCGAGTAGCCGTAGCCATTTGTCTTTTTCTCTCCAAATGCTTGAAGATGTCTTTAAAGAGAGATGCTAAAATTTTAGGTTTTCGCTTTTTTCTTAAAAATATAAGAAAAATTAGTTTCCGCAAAAAATCGGCAAGTCGTGTACAAAGTAATTTCTTGTTTTTGTTTCAGTCATTTTTCCAAATGCTTATTCTTCATATAGAACGTAATTCCAGAATCCTAATAAAACGCCAAACCTTCGAATACTTTGAAAACTTACGGTGAAAAACGTGAAAAGTCACTCGGTTTTCTATTTGTTTCTTCTGCTGCTTACCTTCATTTCTGTGAGTTTTCCAATAGCCTTTTCTAAGGCCCGAGTTTATCAAGACAACTCGCACCATAATGATCATCTAAATGATGCTTCAGACGGTTTTCCTAATGACTACACACCTCTTGTCATACCAATTGAAAACGGCAAATGGATTACAGTGGCGCCAGTCATAACTTGTACAATTATTGAAAACGGCACGTGTTACCCCTACTATTATCCATGCAAGATGGCTCAAACGATTTTAGTTGACGACGATTGGAGTGATGGAAGTACAAATTACACATATATCTTCGAGGACTGGAACGATTATGACTGGAACGACATTATTGTAAACTTTTACACTTCAATCTTTGACGGCATATCCTCAGACATGTTCTTAGCTTTCCGCGAAGCCGCATGGAAAAACCCTTTCACCTTAGAAATAACTGCTGAAGGAACATGGATGAAAATTGAGTGGAACAGCACAGATTATCCAGACATGCATTCATTAACAATTGGCAAAGGAGAAACAGTTGAAATTGACATATTCGTAGAATCTAATTTAAACGACGAAGCGTTCGTCAGATTTATGATTCCACCTTTTGCTAGTTTTTCATGGTATCCTCAACAACTTTTTGCGGGAGAAAACGTTGTTTTTGACGCATCTGCAAGTTACGATCCCGATAAAGAGATTGAAACATATTCTTGGGTTTTTGGCGATGGTTCTTTTGTTGACACTGATAATCAAACAATTATTCACAGTTTTACGTCCCCTGGAACATATGTTGTGAATTTGACGGTTATCGACAGTGACGGGTTAACAGATGTGGTTTCAAAACGGATAGAAGTTTTAGCTATTATTGGTGGAAAAACATCTTCATTAGGCACTAGTTTTATAACTATTTGGAGAAATGCAAATATACTCTTAACAATTGTTTTTGGGGCTATGATAACGCTTGCACGAAGAAAGCTCTGCAAATTCGTTGAGTAATAAGTCAGGCTGATGAAAAACACTTTACGAAGATCAAAGTCAACATGTTAAATGGAGTGCAGCTACTACTTTTTTACCTGATTCTGCAAGTTTATTAAAAATTTTCGCTGCGTCGTCGGCTTTTTTATCACTAGTTGAATGCCTTGATTGTCCAAATGTTGCTTCACTTCATTTGAAACTTTCATCAAACCTGAATAGCCAGTCCCTACAACAACTATTTGTGGCTTAGCTTCTAACGCTTCTTTCAAGTCTTCAACCGCGACTCTGTGCCCCTCACTTCGCCACCACTTGTCTTTCACTTTGTCTTGAAATATAATTACATCACTAGTGTAACGCTCGCCGTTGATGACTATGGTGCCGAAATCGTAGAAGTCTATCATTTGTTTCACTGTCTGAAAAATGTATACCCATTTAAGATAAGTGTTTTAGTGTAAAGTTGACAAGATTTTCTGTTAACTTTATAACTGCTGTCTTCTATTGGTTATAATAGCTGATAACAAAGACTGTCAGGGATGACGGTTTTGAAACTAGTAGGCTTAATCTCCGACACTCATATTCCAGCTCGCGCAAAAGCCATTCCAAACAAGGTTTTCAAAATCTTTCAAGACGCCTACCTGATTATTCACACCGGAGACTTGACGAGGCTAAGCGTTATGGAGGAACTAGAGCAGATGGCGCCAGTCATCGCCGTGCATGGAAACATGGACACACGAGATGTAAAAGAAAAATTGCCATTGATAAATTCTGTTGACGTATATGATTGGAAAATTGGAATGACTCACAGCCTAAACTTTTTCTTCCGAACGGGCAGGATTAAGGACATTATCGAGAAACAAAGATTCCACGTCTTCGTGTATGGTCACACTCATCGACCAAGTTTAAAATATAAAAGTAGCATGTTGCTTATCAACCCCGGCAGCCCTACTAATCCGATTCCACCATTTTTAACAAAGTCTTCAGTTGCATTATTAAAAATAACAAAGAAAGAAATTGAGCCCGAAATTTTAAGTCTATGACAGAAGATAGAAAGGAAAAGTTGATAGTTTCATAAGTTAATGCCAGACTATAGCAGCCTGTTGTAAACATTTTCACACAAGATAGCAAGCCACTTTTGATTTCGTTTAACCAAAATTATTCTTGTTCTTAACTACTAGCTCAAAATTACCTCTCTAGACATTATTGCGATTTCGAAGCAATTTTTACTTTCACTCACGTCTCCCACCTCTACCAAATGTTGTTGCGACGACTGCTTTAAAGGTGGAAGAAAAGAAAATCGTTTTGTGGTGAGATGTAACATGTCTCGTCCTGTAGAAAAGTGCCAGAATCCTTGGAAAAGCGAGTGTAGAAATACCGACATAGAAGTTTACATCATGCACGAAGAACAGCAGTTGCCTATTTGCACCCATTGTTGGCAGAGAATTGCAGATGAAAACTATGAATGGAGGAGGTAAACGATGGGTATGGAACGTTTTAACCTAAATGTGGCTCGCGCTTTCATAGGTCGCCGTGTCAACTTACATCTGAAGGACGGTTCTGTATTGGTTAATGTTTACGTGACGGATGCCAAACGAGAAAAAGACAGCGGCAAACCTGCCGTTCTATGCATCACGCAACCAAAAAAACCTCCGTTAAAAGTTTTGTTGAAAGAAATCAAATGGATGGAACAGTTAAACCCCAATCTTTTGATGAATGCTTAACAAAAAAGGAAGAAATGGAGCTATAGAGATTTTAAGTTTCACTAGAACAGTATGCGACTCGAAGAGTAAATAATAGGCTTGTCAACGAATACGATATTTGCTTGACTTGTCGAAGAATAAATTAGTATAAAGGAAATGAAAAATGTCCTAAAAGAGCCTATAGAATTTTCAGAATTTTGGGCAGTTCTCTCAGATTTGGTATTCTTGCGTCGGGTTTTACAGGAGAAGAGTCAAGCTCGCTTGGAATCTCATATGAGCTCTTTTTGAGCCCAATATTCTCAACTAAAACTGTCTTGAAGCCGTCTCTTTTTGCGCCGTTAATGTCTGCTTTCAAAGAATCCCCGACAAAAACTGTTTCCGCAGCTTTAACGTTCAACTTTTTTAATGCTTCTTCGAAAATCTTGGGATGCGGTTTACGGAGACCTAGCTCGCCAGAAACCCCCATTGCATCAAAATATCTGGTTAGGTTGAAGTGCTGCAATGTCCTCCAAAACCCAGGGGCGTAAGCAAAATTAGAAACTAATCCAAGTTTGTATTTATTTTTCAATTTTGTGAGTAACGGTGGAACATAGTTTTCCATTCGTACATCTTTGATAAAGGTCTTCACGAAGTTTTTTACTGCACGAGTCACTATAGGGTTTTCATAATTGAAAGTGTAGTTGAACTTTTTAAGTGTCCGAGCGATTCGTTGGCGAAAGTCTACTTCTTTAAGCGATTGCTCAGATTCCAAATACATTTGATGGCGCACTTCAAAGTATGCATGCCTAAACTTCTTAAATGAGGTTGAAACCATTACATTATCGTGTTGTAGGCTTTTTAGAAGCTTTTTTAAACATTTATTGTAGTCCCATCGGTCGGTTAATATCAGTGTGTCCCCCAAGTCGAAACACACTGCTTTTAACTGCACAGGTTTACACATCCGTTTCTGAGAAAAGGGACGTAAAGCGGTTCTTAAGCTTATTTGACACGTCCATATAAAATTAACATTTTCTTTGTAAAATCACATATCGTTTTTACATGAAGTTGACAAATACTTTTAAATATTCTCGTCGAAGTCTAAATGTATTGTGGTGAAAAAGATATGGGATGCACCGTAGTAGCTGGTGCCTTTTGGGGAGATGAAGGGAAAGGCAAAGTAGTATCCTACCTAGCCTTAAAAGACAAAGTTGACGTCTGCGTGCGTACCGGTTCTGTTAACGCTGCCCACACTGTCCATTTTGAAGGGAGACGTTACGCACTACATATGGTATCTTCCGCATTTGTTCACGATAAATGTCGTCTACTAATCGGTCCGGGAGCTAATATCCATGTTCCTCAACTTCTAAAAGAGATAAAGGAAACAGGCGTGGAAGATCGAATCGGGATAGATAGACAAGCTTCTATTATTGAACCACGACACTCTGCAATGGACAAAAGCGACAACTACTTGAAAAGCTTGGGCACTACTGGTTGGGGCGTTGGCCCCGCAGTAGAAGAGAGAGCAAAAAGAACAGCTAAGTTGGCGAAAGATGTGCCGGAATTGAAACCCTTTTTGACAGACGTCGCAGAAGAAGTAAACACTGCAATTGACGCAGACAAAACTATTATCTTAGAGGGAACACAAGGCTTGATGCTTTCGCTTTATCACGGCTCCTATCCCTATGTTACAAGTCGCGACACAAGCGCTGCAGCCATATGCTCTGAGTCAGGGGTAGGTCCAAGTCGGGTGGACACAGTTTTGGTTGTATATAAGGCTTTTATCACGCGTGTAGGAGCGGGAGATTTACCTGGAGAACTGTCTAAGGAAGAGACTGTACGTCGAGGATGGCTTGAAACTGCTGCAGGAACTGGAAGGCAACGTAGATCTGCACCATTCAATTTTGATTTGGCTAGAAGAGTGGCAAAGATTCATGGTGCTACAGAGGCTGCGGTCACTAAATTAGACATTTTATATCCTAGTTGTAAGGATGCAACTAGTTACGATGGGATTCCTCAAAAAGCGAAGGCTTTCATACTTGAAGTTGAGAAAGCGACGGGTGTCCCCGTGACTATTATTGGCACTGGACCTGGTGCTTTGGAAGTAATCGACAGAAGAGATTCTTTACGCGTGTGTTCAGCGCTCAGATTAGAATTTTAATACACTTCTTCAAATGTGGCAGCAGTTGCTTATTAAGCCTTGATTTATTTGATGCTAAATAGCATCCTATGGGCATCAAGTGTTATTGAAATCCATTCGGGGCCATGCGTAATGTTTTGGCTTTTGGTCTTTTATAAGGAAAGAGTAAAGTGGATGAAGAGAATGAAATTGCAAGTCTAAGAGAGATTCTTATGAAGTATACTTTGATTGTCGCTGAAAAACCGACTGCTGCCGAACGGATTGCCAAAGCTCTAGACAAGAAGAGCAAGCCTAAGATGCGTAAAGAAAAAGGCGTACCTTATTTTATTGCAGAGAGAGATAGAAAGATCGTTGTCGTTCCAGCCTTGGGGCATCTTTACACCGTTGCCCAAGGAGAAGGCAAAAAATCTTGTTATCCCGTTTTCAGTTTTAAATGGGCTCCTCGGTACCTAGTTGAAAGAGGTGCACAACGGACTAAAATGTGGATCGAGACTATCTCTAACCTTGGCCTGGACGCTGATGTTTTCATAGATGCTTGTGATTATGATATTGAAGGTTGTCTTATCGGCTACAGTATCCTTAACTTTGCCTGTGGTAAGGCAGATGTCGCTAAAAGGATGAAGTATTCCACGTTGACGAAGACCGAGTTAGAACAAGCTTACGATCACCTTTTGCCGACGCTTGATTTCAGCCTTATCGAAGCAGGAAAAACAAGGCATGAGATAGATTGGCTCTACGGCATAAACCTTTCAAGGGCACTAACTTCGGCAGTAAAACGAGCAACTGGTAGATATGCAACTCTAAGCACTGGCAGAGTGCAAGGTCCGGCTTTACGGTTTCTTGTGCTAAGAGAGAACTCCATAGCTTGTTTCGTTCCCACACCTTATTGGGCAATTAAAGCTCAGGTTGAAGTGCAAGGCGAGGTTTACGAGGCAGAATACGAAAAGAAAACGATAGAAAACAAGGCCGAAGCAGATGCTATCGTTAGAGCTTGTAAGAAAAAAACAGGTGAAATAGCAAAAATTGAAGAAAAAACATTTAGACAAAACCCTCCAAGTCCTTTTGACTTAGGCACCTTGCAAAGCGAGGCCTACCGCCTCTTCGGGTATAATCCAAGACGGACAATTAACCTAGCCGAACGCCTCTACTTAGACGCATTAATCTCCTACCCAAGAACAAGCAGCCAAAAACTACCTCCCACAATCAACTACAAATCCATTCTCACAGGATTGCGCAGAAAATCAACCTACAGAAAACTAGCTTCAGAACTACTTGCACTTGAAAAGCTGAAACCGAAGGAAGGTAAAAAAGAAGACCCTGCACACCCAGCTGTCTATCCCACTGGCAACTTGCCAGAACGCAAGCTAGACGCTTCTGAAAGAAAACTTTGGGATTTAATTGTGAGACGTTTTATGGCAGCGTTCGGCGAACTTGCTATAAAACAAAACATGAAAGCTGAAATTGATGTGAATGGCTACCGCTTTTTCCTTTCTGGTCGCAAAATCCTGAGAGAAGGGTGGATACGCTACTACAAACTCTACGTTCGCTCTGACGAAATTTGGCTTCCAGACATTAAGGAAGGTGAAAAAGTTAGGATAAATGAAGTACTCTGTGAGAATAAATTCACTAAACCACCGCCTCGTTATAACCCCAGCAGTCTCCTCAAAAAGATGGAAAAAGAAGGAATCGGCACTAAGGCTACAAGGGCTGACATAATTCAAACGCTTTACAATAGGAGGTATATCACAGAAGAAAGCATCAGAGTGACAGAGCTGGGCCACAGCGTCATAGAAACTCTTCAAAAACATGTCCCTTCGGTAGTTTCAGTCAAACTAACTCGAGAGCTCGAAAAAAAGATGCAGCGTATCCAAAACAACGAAGAGAAACGAGAAAATGTACTTGCAGAGGTCATTGATCGTTTGAAGCCAGTGTTGGAAGACCTGAAAAATCAAGAGAGGACAATTGGTCAAATCCTAAGCGAAGCTGTTAGACAATCGAGACTGCAAGAGCGTATAATTGGTGTCTGTCCGGCGTGTGAAACTGGCAAACTTATAATTCTTCGCTCCCGCAAAACCGGAAAACGTTTCATTGGATGCACAAACTACTTCAAAAGTATGTGCAAAACCTCTTTCCCCCTTCCTCAGATTGGCACCGTTAAACCCACAGGAAGAACATGTAAAGCCTGTGAGTGGCCTATTGTAATAGTTTTTAGGAAAGGAAGAAGACCTTGGAGGCTTTGTATAAATCCGGCTTGTCCTAGAAAAGAAGAGAGAAAGAAGCATGTTGAAATGCAAGATATGCAGCAAAGAAACAGCAAATAAAGACTATTGCTCGCTCCATGAAAGGGCGTATCAGAACTTGATGGACAAATTTGAGATGTGGAAAAAGGCGTTAAACATCTCATGGAAAAACTATCTAAACGAGATTATCAAGAACCCTTTTGCAGGAATAAAAGTCAAAGAGGTAGCAGAGCATCTGTTATCAGAAAAACAATAAAACTTAGCCAACAGCTATTTTTCAAGCTTCTGAACAGCATCTTTTCCGCCAACATAGACAACATCTGCCATTTCAACAAACAATCCAGTTTCAACTATTCCTGGAATAGCCTTTAGCGTTTGGTTCAATTCTTTGGGGTTGTCAAATGGTCCGAAGTATACGTCAAGAATGAAGTTTCCATTATCTGTCACTACGGGACCAAGTTTCTTTTCTGCTTCCCGCAAAATAGGCTTACCATTTAACGTGCGCAATTTTGCTCGTACAGTGGACAAGGCGAAGGGTAAAACCTCGATTGGAATAGGCTTGTTAATCCCGAGTTTCTTTGTTAGCTTTGTCTCGTCTATTATTGCAATGTTCATTTTTGACGCTGACGCCACTATTTTTTCTCGAGTTAACGCCCCGCCCATGCCTTTAATCATGTTAAGCTCTTCGTCAACTTGGTCTGCGCCGTCTATTGTTATGTCGATTTGCGGATGTTCGTCTAACGTGGTTGTGGGAATCTTATGTTGTACTGCGAGTAAGAAAGCTTGATGGGATGTTGGAATACCATAAATCTGTAATTTCTTTTCGCGTATTCTCTTGCTTAGCTCTTGAAAAGCATAGGCAACGGTTGTTCCACTTCCCAAGCCAACAATAAACCCTTCTTTAATGTGTGTAGTGGCCTTCACCGCAGCCATTTTTTTAGCTTTTTCTCGCCAATCCAAGGCTAGGCCTCGACCTCCATCTGCTCAAGGCGATCTAAAACCTTTTCAACTTCTGCTCGAATCTTCTCTATTCTTTCTTCTGCGGCTGTCTTTCGGGATTTCTGAGGCCTTCTCCGAGTTTTCTTTTTCATCTTCTTAGCAGGCATCTTTTCAAGCGGTTCTGTTTCGATTTGTGTAGGTATGGGTGTGGGAACAATTGTTTCCTCTGCTTCTAGCCTAACTCGTGAGCGTAAAGTTTCAATTTTAGCGTTTAATTCGTCAAATCGTTCGTTGAATAGCTTGATTAAATCTTCTTGCATTGCTTCCAATTCGTGAAGCGCCACAATTGACTCGTTTTCTGCGATGGCTTCTTTCACTTTCATCATTCTTGACTTGTATCTTTTAGCCAGCCGTTCTCTTTCTTCTTCAGTTATTTTTCCTTCAGCGTGGGCTTCGTAGAGGCGACGTATGGCATCGCTTAAAATTTCTCTTTCTAAACTTAAGGTTCTCAGCTCTTCCCTTGCCTCTTTTGCGTCGTCCAAAGAGATGCTTCGTTGGGCTCTGTAACGCCATCTTTCTACGGCTTCTAGCTTTGGAGAAGGTTGCAAGGATTCTTCCTCTTTCTTTTTTCTAAACCTCGTGGCATAGAGGACGATGAGGACTGCGATAGCTGTTATGACTAAAGCTATTATGTATGGCAAGAGCTCTTCGAAGCTCACTACAGTCCCCTCATCAAGTTGCTGCCACGTTATATATAGAGCTTATTCTTTCAAAAAACTTGTCTAATTCAATGTATAAATGCCTATAGCTTTTTCATTAAAGCAGTGAAAAGTCCCGCTGAGTGCCCTGAACTTTCGCAGCAAACCCCGCACATTACCTCAACCTTAACCCATTGGAAATGTTTTTTCGCGATATCCTCGATGTATTCCGGCTTGAACCCTAGAGACTTAACTACTAGGTCTATTATGCGATTTATTCCAGTCTCACCGTAGTATGATGGTGTCCCGTTTTTCTGCTTCTTCTTTAGTGAAATGTTCTGCCTCT
>JBHIEO010000004.1:0-23679 GCA_046760665.1 Bathyarchaeia archaeon | reverse complement strand
GATATCAAATCTACTACTGAAACAGATTGTGTCATGTTAGGATAAAACTTTTGTTTGATGTAGAAGGTATTAATGACAGTTTTGTTCTCATTCCCAGATGTGTCATTATAATAAATTCTCCATCCTACTGTAGTTCCTTCTGTTATAGAAGAGTTCTGCCATGTGAAGTTAGACCAAATCCATGTATTAGATGCATCATTCATATCCATAGGTGAGGAATAGTCTTGTGTTTTATTCTCCCAACTACCAGTTTCATTGGTTTCAAGCCAAGCATAATCTAAAGCTATATCATCCTTACCCATTCCATACAACAGAATAGGATCGCCTTTGCTGATGACGGAGGCGTTAGAACCCAGATATCCAGTAGTATCGTTCCATAGAGGAGCTTTCACATCTTCGTAAGTGATGTTTAAAGCATCAAGTTGAATTATTCCTGCTGTGTCCGAATGGACGACCAAAGGGAATGTACAGTTATCGTTTGATAGAGAACAGCCAGAGCATGAACAAGCTGGAAGGATGTTATTTATCTCTGAAGAGAAATTTGGAGTTGTTTGATAATTGTATTGAATATCTATATCTGATATTTGAATCTTTCCTGCTGTGTCTGAATGCAAGACTAAAGGGACGTCGCATTCTCCATTGGCGTTTGGTGAACAGGTTGAGAGATAGTCGTTTATTTCTTGTGAGAAGTCTGCTGTTCTCTCTGGTGATACTGATTCATTATATTCTCCTCCAGGATTATAAACATAATCTCTCGGATTTTCAAGCCTTAATTGGTCTGTATGACTACCCGAACCTCCAAAATAGATTTTATTTACTGCATAGGAATTGACATAAGTTTCATCTAAGCTTTGAGTTCCATTCGAACATTCAAGCATTTTTTGTTCGTCATTAATGCTCAATATCCAAAATTCATCAACAGGCTGAACACAAGTTATGTTTAACAATTGAGAAGTCTTATCTCCCACAAGCATATAATAAGTATAATCACCTGTTAAAATGTTTCCATCATCATCTTTTAATTCGTCTATGTCCTCCCCATATTCCCATTGTTTGTCTCCGTCTCCACCAACATCAAGATAAGGGGAAGTTGGATAATATTCATATTCAACTACAAGGTAAGGAATATAAGTACCAGCCATATTATCAAATTTTGAAGCATCATCGATTGATGATGCTACCCTTAGAGCAAAACTTATATTTAAATCCCCTTCTTCATATTCCTTTTTTACAGCATTTGTTACAGTCCAGTTGTTCCAACCACTACTTACTTGTATTGAGTTTTCTGCTGTTAGGTTACAATCGGTGGAATCGTCAAAATTAACACCACAGACTTGGGTACTCCACCTCATACTTGTATCGTCTTCCCCATCCCAAGTATGGTCATACACATGATGAGCATCATAATTTGCACTTTCAGCACCTATATCTACTAATTTATAAAGGGAGAGAGTAGCATTCTTTATTTTTATATTATCTGGTAAAGAAAGGGGAAATCTTAAATAAGCCCTAAATTCTTCATAACCAGCGGCCGAATCAAAACCAACCCATAAATCTTCTGCAAAATAATAGGGGGTATTACTTCTTACGGAGATATCAGCGTCGGTATTATTATTTTGAGATTCTTCAACAGAATACCCACTCAAATTCAACTTAGCATCAGTAACATCAGCATTCTTAGGTATCTTAACCCAAATTGTTTTATTTTCAGAAGTGGTGAAAGTTGAATTTTTAGCAGTAGAGGAATCGTTCAACTTCTCTAAGTAAGCAATTGAGCCTTGAAATTCAGCATCTGGAAGACTCCATTCAATATTTCCATCTCCCGAAACATCAAGATAAGGAGAATTAGGGTGATCATATACATAACTTCTCCATTTATCATTTGCTTTGTAGGTTACAAATACGATTTTGTTATCAATCGTATAGATTGATCCTGATGACTCAATATCTGTTTGAACCAACCCATTAAGAACATCTGTGTTATTTATCCATTGTGTTCCATTCCATATCCAACCGGTCCACTTACCTGTCCAATTTCCTGATATTAAAGCAATTTTCCCATCCAATTTGTAGAATGCAGGTCTTGATCTAAAACCCAAATCAATACCCACTAAACCAGTCTCAAGTGTAGTATTCCTTATCCAGTCAGTACCATTCCAAGTAGCTCCTTCAAATTTACCCGAATAACTACCAATTATCATGTGCGTTAATCCATCTATCGTATAGATGTCTGAAGCTATGTCAGCTCCAGAGGTTATGGCACTAGAAGCAACATAATCAAAAGTGTTATTTCTTTTCCAACTTGTTCCATTCCATTCATAACCCCATATCCAATTTTGCCAAGTATGATTATTAATCATCATTATTGGTTTATTGTCTATTGTGTAGATTCCAGGCTTCGATTCGTTAAAAGTACTGGTTGGTAAATCAGATATGATAGTATTATTTGTTTCCCAGGCGGTTCCATTCCATGTGTATCCTTCTAAATTGCCCCAATAATCCACCCTTATCATCTGTATTAATCCATCTATAGTATAAATATCAAAACCCATTTCAGCACTACTTGAACCTGCTATTCCAGATTTAAAAGTTGTATTTTCCCCCCAATAATTATACCCACTCAAATTCAACTTAGCATCTATGACATTAACATATCTAGGAATCTCTATATAAGCTGTTTTGTTTTCTGAAGTGGTAAATGTTAAGTTCTTGGCAGAAGTAGTATCGTTAAAAGTAGTAATACTGAATGAACTTGAGCTAGGGGAGGATAAGCATAGTGCAATTAAAAATAAGAAGAATATTAGAAATGCTGAAACTTTAATAGTGTTTTTCAGGACTATTCTCATATCCTTAATTTGATTTTCCATTAATAAATTTGTTTTTTAGTCTTTACTTATAAAATAACAAGTGTAAATAACAAACATAACGATGCCGATAATAACTTCGATTAATCTCTTAACAGGATCGGGCTCAAATCCCCCGAATAAGATCTGATATTCGATGAATAACAGGTTAAAATAAGCGACAGAGCAGTAAATTTCTAGTATGCTTTTAATCTAATTTTTCTCATTTCAATCAAATGGGAATATACCCGAACAGAGGCAGTCCTTTCCTTATGTAGCATATTGCTAACATCAAGAGACCAAAACCAGTTAAAGCTCCTGATATCACTAAGCCCTGAGACATTGTTAAAACTAGAAGCCCTTCCTGATGTAGGCCCAAGAAGAAATCGTACGCAAGATGCCCGCCAATTGGAGCCCAAATCGCTACCCTTCCTAATTGCACTCCCTTCTCTGGCGAAATCAGTGGATCCCCGAGCAACCAGTAGGGAGCGACAAAGATATAGCTTATTATAATACCGAAAGCAAGCGATAGTATTGTTATCGTTCCCCAGGATATAAAATGAAGCATTAACCATCCTATCAGAGAAATCACAAAACCGATTGCAATTATGAAATCTGTGCTGACACCAGTATGTTTGTACAACCAGTTTCCCGCGATCTTATAACCAGCAATTTTGATCAATTCTTCTCCAACACTAACAGCAAAATAGAACAAGAATATACTAGTGGGGGTTACAGCCAGAAACCACATGGCCTTCTGAGAAAGGGGCATATAGAGAACTACGAATGACTTATAGAGATCAGTCCCAGCGGTTAGAATTGCCATAGGTCTGGTGAACACAAAAAATACCAAGCCAGTTATCCCTGCCGATAACAACAACATGCTCAAAGCAAATAGAGGTGGTCCGATGAAACCCAGAAATTCTGTAAATTCTGTTCCCTCGACTTTGTTCGCTATCGAGATTATTATTAAAGGAACTGCAACTACGCTTATGAAAAAGACTTTCCCGACCTAATACTGAAAAGTAATTAGGTTATCGGGTTCGTGTAGCCGCCAGCAATGTAATCTAGATATAGAGTGGAAGCCGCTAAAGCCAGAATTAAAAGAAACCATCTAATTTTCTCCCGATTTGGTACTTTTATATTACCAAATTTTCGGGGGCTTCCGGAAATGGTTTAATTTTACTCACCTCCTTTGAATTTATTCACATTTTTAGAGTATTTATTAATTGGCATACCCATCTTAAATTTTACATTATCTAAACCATTAAAATAATTTTGTGCTGCTCTTAAAAGACTGCAATTTCTCTCTCTCAGAATTTTGTACCCCATTTAAATCCCCGAAATATCTTCTACATGCGTTTAACAATGCATGCGATCCATAATATCTCAAGATATCTTTAGTGGAGGGGGAATGCCCTTTTTACCAGCTCTAAATATCAATATTAACGTCAATATCATAAATAAAATAGATAGAACTAGGAATAAATATGAAAGATTTATAGGTATGTATCTGATAACAGTTTCCCCTAATGTAGTATAACTCGTGAGCGGTATGCTTAATCTTGGCAGATTATACCCAGCTACAGGGAGAAGAGCAAGAGTTAGACTGAGAATGCTCGCAATTCCTGTCACAACTTGGAAGACAGTTAAATAAGTTTGTTTCATTTTATCATCTGAATAAGTTTGGAAGAGCTATAAGGATACCAAAAGTTCTTGCTTTTGTAACAGCTTCACTAGCCCGAATTAGACCATAACCATAATCATTATCTGCCCCTGTATCACCCAAATCCATGCTTGTTGTGTGCAGTATGTTTTGAACATTACTGGGACTAAGAGCCCTGTTGGATTCTATCATTAATGCTATCACACCAGAAGTTTGCGGTGCGGCAGCTGAAGTTCCTGGAAAGCTAGAATATATCGGACCATAGTCGGTTTTACAATCCTCACATTCAACTCCCCAGTCCCCCCCAATCGCAACAACATCTGGTTTTATTATTGTTTGTATATCCCAATTAACTGGTCCTCTAGATGAGAACCCCGCTATCTTATATCCGTTTGATGGAGTAACAGAGCCAGTCGTTATCGCATCGGGAACTCTGCCTGGAGATTCTATTCCTTCAAACCATGAATTACATTCTGTCCTATTCGTTTCGTTATTTTTTACCCACAACAAGCAACATGCATCACTAGGTTTAGGTCCACAGTTCCCAGCCGCTATCGATGCGATGATATTATTGGGAGCGTTTATAGCCTCAATTATTTTCTGGTTTATTTCAGCATTCTCATTGGCAGTTGGAGCACCCAAACTCATCTGTATTATGTCCACATTATTTTCTATCGCCTTATCTACAGCATTAATTATCTTGGTATGGTTACAAGTAATACCACAGACGTCATAAGAGATAATGTTGGCATCGGGTGCGATCGTTCTCATTATTATCGCAACGGATTGTCCATGTCCTTGAACCCCATCACTCCAGTGATTAACACAACTACCATTGCCAGGAAGATTGGCATCGGCACAGTCCACACCATCATCGATTACTGCAACATTCACCCCCTTCCCACTAACATCTAAATCTTTTGATCCCGTCTTTTCTTTGATTAACGAAAGCTTAGGATCGGTCGAAGGCATGTGAAACTTCGGTTCCACTCCGATGCTTATTACTTGTGGTATCTCTGCTAAAGCCTCTAATTTAGAAGATTCTATTTCTCCGTAAACGTAGTTACCACTAATCCTACTTACACTTAACCCAGATTCTTTTAGCTGTTCTATTATTATCGGATTCGGTGGAGATCCCAGCAAAACGAATACTTCTATTATCAACCCTGGTTTCACATTTCTAATCTCTTCATGTATCTTCTGTTCAGGCGGTTTTGATATAATGTAGCCCCAAACCCCCAGATACCATAGAACTGCGGCTAACAAAACCAAGCCTATAATTATGATTGCGGTAATCTTCTCTTTTTTGCTAACCATTTCAATTACCTGATCTGTCTTCTCAACCAGTCTATCAAGGGAATCATTATGGCTCCCAACAAATACTCAATGTATCCCCAGATAAATCCCATGATGATTCCCCAGAATGGTATCGGTAGGCTCAAGGTAACAGGAGTTGTTGTGAATATGCTCGCTGTCGATATCCCCATCGGAACGAAAGTCAATGCTAGGCTTAGGATTAAGACTAAACAATCTAATATTATTCCAACAAAAATTATATCGTTCCAAATACCTGTTCTTTCTTCTTTACTCACTATCCAATATGCAAAGGCACCTGCAATTCCCATAAGTCCTATACCCATAATTTAACCTCCTATATCTAACACTATCGTTTTTTCTACTTAAGTCTATTCAAATCTAGCAATTCTTAGCACTACTTCAGACTAAATCTGAAAATTCTTTGCCAGTTGCACCCAAGAGTACTCCTGCTATCAGTGAGTTTATCAATGTTGCAAAGATCAGCTCGATGCTGAATGCCGTTAGTCCTGCCAAAGCCACGAAAATAAATTCAACGACTAAGACTGTCACTACTCCTGTTGCCACAGCTTCCCATGTTTCAAACCTCTTCCCTGTTTCGGCGAAGATGTAAGCCATGGGCATCGCTATTATTAAAGACACCACAAACTTGCTGAGTATGGATAATTCAACTCCATACATGGCAAATTGTAGTAGTGCGTAGAATATCGCTAGAGTTAAACCAAATGTCAATATTTTTTCCCATTCCATTTACATCATGGTTTTATGGCGGCCATCGCTAGAGTCACTCCTGCTCCTATTATGCTCAATGCTCCTATGAAAGTCAATACCACATCCCCTGAAACCGTCCCTAGCGTCAAATTATCAACCTCAGCATCCACTATGAAGTTTTTGTCTTTCTGGGCAACACCATTCACTATGAACGGGTATGTACCTGTTGTATATGTTGATGGCACAGTGACTGCTACTTCAAAGCTCGTTGTTCCCCCAACTGCAAGACCTCCAAGATCTGCTGTACACATCTTACTTGTACTATCACATACTAATGTGATCTCTGAAGTAAGAGACCTCATATTCCATCCTGTTGAATCTATCTGTTCCCTGCATGCCGGCACATCTGTTCCTGATGGACAAGATTCACACTGAAAATCAATGGCTACCTCATTCGGGCCTAAACTACATCCAGTAGATGTTACCGTTGAGCCGTCTATTCCTATTCTCAGAGTTGCCCATGAAGCAGTCCATGCTACAGTTCCAGTATTTGCGAGGCTAACAGTCCACTTATAACTCTGTCCTGGAACTAGTGTTGAGAGCGGAAATGGATAAGTTCTTGCAGTACTAGTGACATCTATTCCTAGTTTCTGTCCAGTTGGTAATACTGTATATCTTGGTTGCATAATTGATGCTATTCTAACTGCTCCAAAACCGATCATTCCTGTGGCGTAGAGTAAACTAACTACTCCCACCATTAACAGTGCTATTCCGAATACTATCAAAGTCCCTCTTTTCATTTCTCCACCATGTTTTTATTCTGCTTCATATTTTGGTCGGCAGTTGTAATTTTCTTGTTAGCATGATTATATCAATCTCCTCAACCAACTCAAAGCACCTTGAAATATGAGTTGTATTTCTCCAGCGATTGTTACACTTACACAAACCCCATTTTCACATACTTGACCAGAAGGGCAATCTTCGTTGTACGATGCGTCCTGAGTCTGAGCAATACAGGAAGTCCCACCGCCAGAACAGTAATAGTCATAATACGTTCTGCTACACCTTCTAGTATCAGAATCATAACACGACCAAGAACAACTTGTGTAATAGTTTCTATCGTTACAATCCTCAACTACTTTCCATACTGTCGAGCAATCGCTATACTGGTATTTTCTTTCTCTTAAATCCCCGTCACATCTGTATTCATCCAACCAGCCTTCGGAACACACCGTCTCGCAAACAGCATAGTTCCCCTGTTGAACACATTCATAACCTGATGGGCAATCTTTAACCCAAAGCCACTCTAAACATGTACCACCATCTTTACGACATTCTTCTATAGAATCAACATCCATACACCGTTGATACCCCCCAACAGGGCATTCATCCTGACAGAAGTAAGCTATACATCCCAACAACCCTTGGTCACAATAAAAATCATCACTTTCCATGTAATCCCCATATTCAGCCACTAGTGCATTTTTAGCCCAAGCCGTCATATCTAGACAATTACATTCTGTTGAATAAGGTTCCAAATACCTTCTCGCACAAAAATCATGCTCACATGTAAAATCTAAATAACAGTAGTAATTACCTGCACTTCCATCCATAGGATCGTGTATAATTTGAGTACAATGAGCATTATCCGGTAAGGGGTATACCCAAAGACCTTTTAGTAATCCCAAGAAATGAGCTAGTAAAAAAATAGCTAGTAATGATACTAAAAAAATTATGATTATGTATCTTGTTTTAACCATACTATCACTTTCTCAGACCATAAGCCAATAAGGCTACGCCGAACAAGGCAAAACCTATGGCTGTGAATAGGATATAAAGTTCAGAAGTAACTTGGACCCCGAATATGCCTTGGGGCATATACTGACCGATATAGAAACCTATCAACTCTCCAATTCCGAGTAGGAGAAGTCCTGTACCTAAAACTACTAAATTCCATTGCAAATTCTTTCACCTATCAAAGGCTGTCTTCTAAGACCTCAACCTTTTACAATCCTTCCACTACTTTTTCGAGACCCTTCGTTATTGCCACGGTTATCCAATAGTTTATTATGGATATGACCAAGACAGCTCCGAACAGCATGAAGGTTAATACTCCTGAAAAGGTTAATCCCCATACTGTTATAGTTCCTCCCATCAACGTCAATATCAGGAAGGCTGGCATACCTACTAACACAGCTTCTAACAAAGCTATCACGATAGAGGCTACCGCATGCTTCTCTAAGTCCATATCCTTTGATTCTATGTAAAATGCCGCTACTACAGGCAAGACGAAGGCAAAGTCCCACCACCATATCATCATAACCACCTTTTACTTACCACCCATATAATTATTGAAACTATACTAATTAAGACTAATAAAATGATCAAGTCGCCATAAGTTAGAGGCAATCCTCCTATCTGACAATTCCACCAATCTTCCTCACATGGTTGTCCAACATCCCCATCTTCAACTGCTTTCGACACATAAATAGAGAATGATTTCTTCGCATACTCTTCAAACTCTTCACCAGCATCTATCACTTCATCATAGCATCCGTTATAAACAGCCAACACACCAGCATACCAAGCCTCACCATCATAGTATAAGTTGGGATTGCTCTCACAACTCCTTTCCCCTGTCCCGCAATGATCACAGAAGCCTACATCTGGAGCTCTAGGAGTCAAACTTATAGTTTCTATTTTTGAACAACCTAATTGTTCATAACCAGCACATTCTACTGTCACGTATTTGTCAGCATAATTCAAGTTTCCGACGCAACATTGAAATTCTTGACCAATATCTATTGTTGCTAACAAAGAGAAAGGAACCGTTTGAGGTATGATACCCCCCTCTAAAAGGAAATCACAAGACGGAACTAACAAGCCAGACTTCCATCCTCTATCCGTTCCACTGACATGAAACTCAATATCAGCTGTAATCGTGACTGTGCTCCCTGCTGTTGCTTGAGATGGGGAAACAGTCAATGTCTTTATACTCGCATCACAAGCATTAACTACAGGTAGGAGTAATAAAATTATGATTGGAATTAATATTTTTTTCATTTTCCCACCTTCACGAACCCCTTAGTCAATCCCTTGATTAAATCTCCATAAAATCCCTTGATAGTGAGATAAAAGGTTATTACCAAACCCCCTAATACAGCTATAGACCACCAACTCTGATAGAGCATCCAAACTATCAGAATAGTCAAGCCCAAGCCGAATAAGTATGAGATCCTCCAATCGAGTTTCATCCAACTTCCAAACCAATTTCCTAACATATCGAACAAGAATATACCTACGAAAAGAAGGATAGGCAACTTCAAGATCTCTAAGGCTGCGAAGGATAAGAAGAACATTATCAACAAACCGATTATTGGAAGAATGACAAACCACCAAACCATCTTAACTCACCACATACGATCCTGTTTTTTGATCTTTAACATCACCAGTTTCTGTCAAAACAGTAAACTCATAGCTATAACTACCCGCCCCATCATGGGCCTTCAAGTAAAGATTGACTACTTTAGTGTCACCACAAGCGAGGGTTATAGTCTTGGAGTCGAAGCTAGTAGATCCAGCAGGCCCATCCCAAGTTCCTTGAACAGAGTATGTTCCACCAGTTCCAGGGATACCTAGTATCATGAATTTTCTTCCCTTGAACCACTGTATCGATTCTATGTTTGTTGTATAGCAGAGCCAACTCCTATGTACTCTTAGCTGTGCAGTATAAGTCTGGACGATAATGTCATCAATAGCCGTACCGAAAACAAACTTTATGATGAGGAATATTATAATCACTGAGAAGATCCCAATAGCTAAATTTCTACCTAGGTATTTCTTCATATCTCTCACTGGATACCCTTCAAAAGGGCTCTATCCATCTACTTCCAATAATAGTATACTAGTAAGAGCAGTATTAATACTGCTACTATCATCGATATGACTAGTCCCACTACTATCCAAATCGTTGTTGGAACTGCTGGTAATGTTGGTATTACTCCTGTTGGTGGTGTTGCTCCTGCTCCGGTTCCACCCTTTCCTGTTCCTTTTATGGTGTACTTAACTAAGAGCCAGTTCGTGGCATCATTCAACAAATCAATTGTACCGTACTCCACTCCATTAGCCGTTATCGAATAATCTGTTACTCTTGTACCGTTCCATGAAATTTCTGTCGAGCTTTGCCATTGAGCCCACTGACTAGGCTCGTAGACTATAGTCACATTCGCTACATCCAGATCGCTCGGTCCCGGATAAGTCACGTTCTCTGTGTAGTGTATATCTGAATAAGTCGTGGTTACTGTTTTCTTGTCGTCTGGTTTAGCAATCCTGTATGTTATGTACCATGTAATGTTAGTAGTATTCGTTACCACTACGCCCTTTCCTGTCAGGTTGAAGTATGCTTTTAGATAAGTCCCATCCGAATATGTATTGTTTGCCGGTTGGCTGATCGCAGTCGTATCCGCAGCTGTAGCATTTTCTATTATAATGTATGCTGTTCCTGTTGCGTTCGCCCATTCATCTCCTAGTGTATAGTTCAAATCTGTGAGGGTTGCTGCGGATGCTTGAACGGCTTGGCTTGTGTTAGTAGATATATTGATAGTGGCTTTGTACCACACATACTGGTTACTTCTGATACTGGAGTTCAACTGACTGACAGATATATATTGTGTTGTATAATTTGCTGTCGTTTCGTTTCCAGCCACTGCTATATCGTTTTTTGCTGCGAATACTATTGGTAAAACTAGAGAGAAGACAACTAAGGCTATTAATAATGCTACTTTTTTCATGTTTCTCACCTGAAGAAAATAAAAAGGCTAAAAGCCAGTTTACGTTTCTTCATTGATTAACGTAGCGTAAGCCTCGTCCACATCTTCGTCCGTGTCTAGCTTCAAGTTCAGTACTCCAAACTTCTCTGCATCCGAGAACTTCTCGTCTATGTCCTTGCTGTGCAGCTTGATCCAGATTACGTATTCGTCTCCGTCCAAAGCATCTGTTGTCGCATCTATTTCTACCAAGTCTTCTACGTACGGTTTAAGGTCGAAGACTTCCGTTGGCTCGTCTTCATGCGTGTATATTCCTGCATCCTTGATCGTGAAGTAATCGTCACCATCATCCTTCAACTCAAAGTCAACATCCATGCTCTCGACCGGACCGTCTATGTCAACGACCCAAGAGAACTCGTAGTCCTTCGAGGATGCTGATGGTACAGCTGTGTCGTTCAAATCTATTACTGTTTCATACACACAAGAATATGCTGTTCCTTCCCCGCCTCCTAGTATATCACTAGTGATGTTACAATCAGTTCGTTCCGAGAAGTCGTTCGAGAACCAACCTTTCGTTGCTAGGAAACCGTCGTCGAACTCACCGTCATACTCCACTACTGGAGGTGGAGGTACCACTCTGACTACTGAAACTAACCATGCAGCGAACAATCCTATCATTAAGATAGCCACTATGAAGATTATGGCCAATACTGCCGGTTTAACCATATATTTTCACCTTTTTTGGTTCAAGGTCATCGTTTCCCCAAACTCCCATAAAATATATAATAGAGGCTTCTCTAAGAAGCCTCATGGGGTTTCATCTCTCTTAAAGATATAGAAGGGGGGTTATATTAAAACACGAGTTTAAATTATTTTTCCATAGGTTTTAAAGGGGTTGAAACTCTGTAGATGTCAATTTCTTCTTCTGTTGCCAAAATTCTGTAAAGTGTGTAGAGAAGTTGAGGAACAAAAACTATAACTCCACCCATGAGGAAAAGCAAAGCATTTTCCTTAAATGTGAATGCTAAGAACATAGTTAAGAATATTCCTATCGTTACGGGTAACATCAACTCCTTGAACAAATCGGTGCTAAACCTTCTGATGTGAACCTTTTCTCTGTCCAACGAGTACCTTTCATACTTACTATTAGGATTATCCTTTATTACCCCTTCATCCCTTAACCTTCTTATTATGTTTTTAGTGCCTTGAACACTTAACCCTGTTTCTCTTGCTATTTCAGAGTAGTTCTTTCTATTCTCCTTCTCTAGACAAAGAACAACCTTCTTCTCTCCTTCAGTCAACTTTTCTCCAGTAGGTTTGGCTAAATTTTTCAACATCTTGAAACCCCATGAAACTAAACATTAGTTTGGTTTGTGGGAACCTTTTCTTGATACTGCTCTAGTATGAACCCAATTATAATTTCACGATTGCGAGCCAAGTCGATCCATCCTGAAAACGGAATCCAAGTTAACTTTCCGATGAAGATCGAAGTGAACAGACCGACAAACCACACTAATGATACTGCGATGACTATAAACAATAACTTAGTTGATACGCTCGGCGACTCCACAAACCATCTCAGAATTTTATAGAATACCCAGATCATACCTATCGTGAGCAATGACCCAGCAGCGATTCTTGATAAAAGAAAAGTCTTGAACTCCATACTCTCTGTTTTCCCGAACTCTTTAACTGATTCTGATATACTGCCTTGAGAATTTAGAACTGTTCTTCCCAGATCTAAAGCCAGAGTCTTGTAGGCTTCGGGATTGAAAGGAGTTGCTATTATTACTAGGATATCTATGATTATAGTTGAAATTATACCAAAAAATAAACTAAAGATGGCAACGGCAGTGAACACAGACTTGATACCAAAAAGCCCTTTAGACATATATTTTTATATTAGTAGTTTAAATTTATATTTATGGGGTTGACTGATTTCCTCGCAATTATTTTCTTAATATTAGTTGCTTTCTTCATACTTTTTTTTGCTATCAAGTTCGGGGTTTACTCATTGATGATAGAATATTTAAAAAAGCTTACACTAGTAGTTGGCAAACTCCTACGATTTGACAAGATAGTTGAAATTGCTTCAAGGATATTTGAAGAAATGACTCAAACGTTTAAAGAGGTTTAAAAGGTGAGTTTATGGAACCGTATATGGCCTACTTGTTTATAGCTTATATGGTTGCTTTGGCTTAGGTCTTTGGTTTGGAAAGTTTGCATTTTTTAAGAAAATAATTAATCACTGCCATGAGTGTGACAAGAAATTAAATGAGTGCCCTGTCCTCAGGGGATTAACAAACAAAGAAGAAAGTTTAAAGTAGTTTAAATATTTAAATAGAAAATATATAATATAAAGGGGTTGATTCGATGAAAAAAATACTCTTAGTTAGCTTAGCATTCTTATTCTTAATACCCAATGTTTTGTCTGTTGCGACAAAAGAATCACTAGAATCAACTATCCCAGAAGGGGGCTGGTACAAAGAAACGTTTGTTCTGGAAGATGACAATCCAGGAGAAACTCCATGCCCATTAGTTCTGACTGGAGATTTCAGCGTCTATGATGAGATAGTCAATGTGCCGAGTGAGCTCGACCTTAACGAAACAACCCAGACAATAGATGTGATCATAACGATACCAACGGACTCCCCACTAACCTCTTACCACGGGGACATCTATTATTGCAATGCCGACATAGACGTTGATATAGACATTAGTGGAACAATAAAAGAAGAGGCAAAATGCATCGACACGATTAAGTTCAGGTGGTATCCCAGCAAACCCAATCCTGGAGCAAAGATGATGTTCTATGTTTTCAACGAAAGCAGTGGGAACACTGTAAACGCGATAATAACGGTTAAAAGCTTCATCCCAGAGAATCCAGAAGTGACAGTAATGTGCGAGAAGGACGGTTATTGCGAGGATTATGAAATTCCACTGAACGAGAAGGGGATTATGCTTCATATAGAAGTCCCTGGCTGTGGTATCAAAGAACCTGTGGATGTATCGCTGAGTGAAGAAGTCATAACAAATGAAACAATAACCTGGGGGGAAGGTGGTGCAGAGATTTCAATCTACGGCCCAGTTAAAGTTAATCTAGGGGAGAATTATCAATTCTTGGTAGTCGGTGAAAATAGACCTCTCAAACTGGTCGATATAAAAGTCGTGGGCCCAGAGGCTTACAGTTTTGTTGGCACGACCTCGGATATGGGGTTGATTGTTGACAGTTCATTGAAAGTTTTTGGTACAGAAGTAAAACCAGGCATAATCGGAGATTACACGATATTCGCTGAGTTGGAAGGGTTTACTCCTAATGAGTTTCATTTTAGTGTGGTCAGAGAAGAATGTCCGCATGATTGCTGTGAGGATGATAGTTATAAGGCTAAAGCGTGTCCAACAGGGTTTCAGTGTGTTGACAACAAATGCGAAGAGATAACGAAACCAAAATTAACTGTAAAATGTGAGCCGGAAGAACCATTCTTCGGAGAAGAAATTTCTTGCAAGCTCTACGATCCAGACGATAATTTAATTGAAGACTCGGTTCAAGGTTCTCTCTCATATGCAGATAAGAAAGAGAATCTGATTTTCGCAGATGGTATTGCTAACTTCACAACAGCTTCTGCTGGTAAGTTTATGGTTGAAATTCCTGATGTTCTCGGTTTTGAAGGTGATACTTATGTTGGAGCTGTTGTCACTCCACCAATACCATGGGTCTATGTTTTCATCTTTTTCGGTGTAATCGTCGTCTTGATAATCGTGGTGGTAATCCTAAAGATAGTAAGTAAAAAAAGGGGTAAACCTGCCGGTCCAGAGATAGTTTTGGAATCAACACCCCCAACCGTTGAAAAAGTAGTAACAGAGAAGTAGTTCTTATGGGAATAATAGATGGAATTAAGGGTTTTTTTAAACCGCCGGAGAGAAAGGTTTATGTACTCAAAGCCACGCCTGATCTTCTCAGACGAGTTCCCAGTTTAGTAAAGAAAAGACTCGGGATGTTGGAAAGTGTAGTAGTTAAACAGAAAGAAGATATCGAAAGTTTAAAGAAGGAAATAGAAAAGCTCAAAGGAAAGGAAGATCGAGAAGAAAAAATCTTGAAAGATCTGCTGAAAGAAAAAACAAAAATTGAAAGAACAAAAAAAGCAAGGCGGTTGAGGGAACTTTTTCATGGGATCCCCCTACCGATAGTAAAAACTTGGGACTTTAAGTTTTTTCATGACGGGAAGAAATATTTAAAATATTTAAAGGGTTATGAGAGGGAAGAGACAGAAAGGGGAGAGGTAACGAATCTATTACTCACTGATAAAAGGAAGTCCAAAGATATATACAGGAGAGAAACTGGTCTGCCATTCGACCTACTTTTTGAGCACCCAGAATCGTTTGTTTCAAACGTGAGGAGTGGGGTTATCAGGGTTAGAATAGATTCTAAAGGGGTATTCCATGAACCAGTAGGGGTAGCGTCAAATCCCAACCCCAAAACTTATAAAAAGATTGCTGAGATCAAAAAGGAACATGAACAGAAGGTTGCTGAATTGAAACAAGAATTGAATAAAGCTTATTCTCAGCTTGAAAAGGCAAAAAAAAGAGAAGAAAAAGCACAGATGAGATTGAAGGATATGGAATTGAGTAACAATGTTAATGATTTTCGTGCCGACCTTTCACAAGGTGCTTTGGCCTCAACTTTGACAAAAATGAAGGGAATGATGAGAGATTACATGACAGTCTTGTTATCTTCGCAGGAGTCGGAAGTCAACAGGGTTTTGACTGATAGGTTAAATGAGATGCTGATAACAGCTTTCCACACGATCAAAGAAAAAACAGGAAGGGAACTCCCAGAGGATGTCAAGGAATTAATAAGAGAAAAAGTTAGAGCAGAATTTATCGATAACTTGGATATTCTGCATGAATTATCTCCTCGGAAAGTAGAGGTCGAGAAAAGGGTTCTTCCCACTCCCAAACCCAAACCGCCCCCAAAACCAGAGGGTGAATAAAATGATAGATAGAATGATGATAGATAAGTTCGTTTACTATAAACATGAAATCCCAGTCTCAGAAATAAGGAGTCTCTGCGATTTAGCCATAGAAGTAGAGAAGACAAGAGCGAGTGTAAGGAGAGCGATTGACAGGGGTTTCGTCGAATCCAAAAGGTTTACTAAGTTGCAGGATTTGACAAATAGGTTCATCTACAGCTTGGCAAGCGTCTTGAGAAAGTTAAGCCATTCTGATAAGGAACCAGATGAGGTAGTAAAAGACTTGAATAAAATCTTACAGTTCTCGGAATTCAGCAGAAAAAAGCTCGAGGATGAGATAATGGAGCAACCATTCAATTTTCCTATGATAAGCACTTATATAAGTAGAGTGGATGAGATTCTTCATGTTTATTTTATGGATGTTTTAAAGGATGTCATTTCGATTAAAAAAAAGACGATGAGAAAAGAATTTGTGATGAGTGCCTATAGCAGAAGGGGGGTAAAACCGAGCCCAGAAATATTAAAAAAATTGAGGGAAGAAGAATGATCTTCAACAGAAAAAAATTTGACAAGAAGAAAGCGTATGAAGAACTTGGTCTTTTCTGTACTGTAGAAACTTCTGAGGCATCGCATTTGTTCGGTGTTCCTATACTAAGAATCAAGACTTACTACAAAGGAAGAGTGATAGATGACGAACCTTTCAGCGAGGAACTCTTCGATGAAAAGAGAGAGAAGGGGGTTCCTATCAGAATAGTGGAAATGGCACCAAAAGATTTTGAGAAGATACCATACAATAAAATAATACTTGGACGTTTGGAATTGCCTAGAGCAGGTCTAGTAGAGGAGGAGTTATGATGATAGTTGAATACGATACTCGTAACTGTAAATTTTGTGGAGAAGCTGTCTTAGCGAAGTGGCAAGTAAACGGTTCTCTACCGATAGGAGAAAAGATTTCAATCGTTGATAGGTTCTCTCACGATCCAAGAACAAAACTCTTGGAAAAATTAAAGGAAAGATATAGGGGAGTTTATCTCCTCCCAGTTTTCCTGATTCAAACTGGAAGAGGATCTTCAATCATCATGTCAGTTCTTGATTCGTTTCACTTGAAAACCTTTTTTAAGGAACAAGCTAATATAATATAAAGAATAGGTGATAAAAAATATGGGAAAACTCGAAGATTTGACGTTTGAAAAGACGGATAAGGGGCATTTAAGAGTCTGTGGAAAAATGAAGAGTGGGAGAGATGTCTTATCAGCATGCGTTGTAGTTGGAGCAGAGAGTGCAGGTCAGTCTTCTCCCATTAGTGGAGAGGGTCATCCCGAAGTTCAGAAAGAGTTGTTAAAATTCGTAAGAGAGAATGTGAAGGTAAGATAATGGTTGCATCAAGATGGGAGATATTGGAATTGTTGAGAAGGTTCGATAAACTCACGACTTCAGAGATCGCAAGCTCTTTGAACATTTGGGCGGATGATGTGTCGAGACCGATAAGGCAATTAGAATCTTGGGGATTAGTCAGAAGGACAGGAGTGATAAGAAGAGGGAGAAGGGGACAGAAGACTATAGAGTGGGAATTGACAGGAGCCGCTAAGAATAGACTCAAAAAAGGAAATTATCGCACATTCTACGATATCCCTGCCTGTAAAGAGAGTGAGAAAAAAAGAATAGAGAATTTTGGAAGGGGATACAAAAGGTTTTACTGATGACAGATTATGTTTGGTTGGCAAAAAAGCGAGGAATAGAATTAACTAATAAAGAAAAGGTTTTATTAGCTGTAAAATTTAGAGGTCTTAAATCGTATGAAAAATATACTGGTTTAAGTTCACCTACTATTAGAAAATATTTGTATGAACTTGAAGACGAAGGATCTATTGTAATGAAAGTTTATAAAGAAAGAAAAAAAAGATGGGGATGGCTACCCTCTCGTTATTTGGTTACCTCAGAAGGTTTCAAAATTATTCAAAATATTCTATCGAGGTTTGAAAAATGAGTTTTATAGATAAAATTGCTGAGAAGCTTTTCAATAAACAAAATTACGAGGAGTATAATATTACTGATTCAATGGATGGATGTGTGGGTGAGGATACCATATCAAAAATTAGGAAGGCTTTGGAGAAATTGATCCCATGCTAGAAGAAGAAAAGATTAAAGAACTTCTGAAGAAGGGAAAAATCAGTCTTTTTGATATTGATCGCGATGAAGATCTTATATGGGCTGTTGCTGATCTTTATTGTCTTGAAAAACATCTACAGCTAACTCTCAATTTTATCGTGAAGAAACTTGAGAAGGAACCTAAGGATGAATACTATAAGAAACTTTATGAACTGACTTGTAATCTTTTAAATGGTGTAAGGTTGGAGAGGACTAAACACTTAAAAAGATTGGTAAAACTTAAAGAGTTTGGTTTTTGGTGCTGTTACAAGCATTTAATTGGCAGCATGATGCAGTTTGCTGAGGTTGGAGGAAAGGATATATACATGAAAGACGAGAACGTTAAAATGGATTTTGAAACTTCCGCATTCTGTCACGATGCTGTTATTCTTTTAAATCAATTTTCCAAACTTAAAAAAAAGAAAAAGAAGGAGGTTGAGCATGCCAAAGTTAAGAGAGCAACTTGAAGCCTCTGGTTGTAAAATCATAGAAGATACCAGCGACAAGATAGTAGTCTCTTGCCCACCAAATATTTTGGAGAGTGGATTAAAGATAGAAGGGGTAAAGAACATACAAACTGAAAGAAAAGATAAGGAAATCACTCTCATAATGGAGAAAGAAAAGAAAGAAGAAGAATAGATGATTTTATGAAAGAGGAGACGAGAGAGAAACTCTTAGCATCAGGTTGCACTATAACAGAGGAATCGAACACGATGGTCTTGTCGTGCCCTTTAGATATTCTGGAATCTGGAATCAGGATTTCAGGATTCTCTTTGATCAGAGCTAAGAGGAAAGACAACAAGATAATGTTTTATTTTGAAAAAGAATAGATGGTGAAATAATGGAGATAGACCAAAAGGATATGGATAAGTACTTTTATACGTTGAAAGTCGGCGAATGCTTTGATATGAAGACTAAGGGAAAGATGGATAACGGAGAGGTTGTTGTTTTTGCTGGAAATATTTGTAGGATAGATGAAAATACGATTAAAGGAAAGTTTATTGGTCCAGATAAAACTGAATTTGAAATGGAATTTAAAAAAAGGAGAATGTAGAGGTGATTATATGCAAATTATAGGGAACGAGAAGATTTTGACAAATGAAGATTTTCGCCCACGAATCCCAAAAGAATTTCAATGGATTAGACAGGTGAAGATGCTCCAAGACAAAGGTTACTTGGTAAAGTTTGTTTATGATGGTGTTGAATGTGATATTCCAAGGGGGGAATTAGACTCGGAAAACCAATCGTTCATACCAAGAATACCTGACAAGATAAGGGTATTAGCGTATAAGAATGGACAAGGATTCGTACAAGTAACGGAGTTCGAAGGAAGGAGTAGATTGGATCCTTCACCTGAAGTTGCGATGGGATTGTGGGGACTGTTTGGCATATAAAAAGTGCCATTAGTTGTATGAGTTTCATTCAATTAGGTAAGCTAACTGGCTGATTTATCGCTATCTAGAAGAGTTATATGTTTGTCAAGGTTTACACTCAACAACATTGTCCGAACTGTGAAGAGCTAAAAAATTTCTTGAAAAATGAGGGAATAAGTTTTATTGAGAGAAATATAGATTTGGATAAACTTGCACAGAAAAGAGCAATAGAAATAGGCGTTTGTAAAGTAACAGATAAAAAAGATATATTCTTATGCTCGACTCCAGCAGTTGAGATAGGGGATAAAGTGTTATTTGGTTTTACTGAAGAAACAATAAAAGAATTAAGGAGATTAAAATGAAGAAATGTCCAAAGTGCAAAAAGGGTATGAGAAAGGAAGAAGGTCTTTATGTCTGTGATGATTGTAAGATCTCTTATCCGAAGACGCTAAACCCAGAACTTTATGGTAGCTTGAGATTTCTTCTCTTCACAACCCCCAATTGTGGACATTGTCCGGTTGCAAAGGAATCTATGAAAAATCTTGGAATAGAATTTGAAGAGATAAATTGTAATGACAATTGGGACATGGTGAACAAGTTCAAAATATTGAGCGTGCCATGTTTGGTGATAGAGAAAAATGATAAGTTTGTTAAGTTGTTTTTTGCTGGTTAGATAAAGATGTTCATAAAACGATGCCCAAACTGTGGTACAATTTTAATAAAAACTTCGTGTTGCAGAAAATGTGGATTTTGCTTTTCAAAAATTAAAATAAATTCTCACTCTTGATTTTAATTAATCCCCCCACAATCATCGAAATCAAGATGAGGAGCATACCCAGCATAATTTTGATGAACACGCTTAATTCTTTTGGTAACAACTCAACAAGCACACCTACCAACAAGATCATCCCAGTTGCCCCTAAAGCGGTTGTAAGGATACTTCCTATTATTTTTAAAACATCTTTGAACATTTCATTCCTCCTTACAATGTAAGTATATACTATCATCTACTTTCTTCACTCCGCATGAGGCAAAAGTAGAGAATGTTACATCAAAACCTTCTTTAAATATATTAGTTGCCACTGTTCCGTATATTCTCGCATAGTTAATATTTGGAACAATACATTCTGTTGGTTTTTCAGATGGTGTAACTGAACACTTAAATTTATTGTCTATTTTTCTACATGAAACTAGCCAGACATTCTCAAAACTTTTAATAATTTCATAAACCATTCAATCACTATATAGCGAATCTTTTCTCTCCTTTCTCGAGTTCGAGAACGATTAGTTCACCATCCTTCATAGATCTTATAGTCAAAGCTTTTGTTGTCCTTATCCCTTTTCTAAGCCTTTCTGGAGTGCAAGTTGCTATTATCTTATCTTCAGTCTCCTCTACAATCTGACAACCAGAGAGTATCAACTGATCTCTCAATTCCAAATCTTGAAATTTAAGTCCATGCTTAATCAATAGTCTTTCTACCTCATCTCTTAGTTTTGACATCTATTCACTTTTTACAAATAAGTTCTTTCCAGTTCTCTTCCTTTTTGATTTCACATCCCCCAAACTCTTTGAAAGAGATAAGCAAATCATTACCAATTACTCTCGTTTTATTGATTTCTAAATCTTCAATAAATATTTTATCATCTCCCCTCTTATTTCATTTCTTTTTAGGTCAATTTCAAAATTTCTATATTTATTCATAATTTCACCTTATCTTTACAGGATATTTCTTAGCTTCAGCATATAGATCGGGTCTAAATTCAGCCATTAAAAAATGCCAGTCGCCAGATCTCAATTTCATTCTGGTGTGAATTTCTTCTGGAACATTTATAAAGAGTTTAGAATCTGGATCAGTTCCTGCCCAACATACAGCCATAACAGCCTTCTTTCCTTCTACCTCGAAATCTTCACCACCGTAACCTGTTCTAAACATAGGAATACCAGAAGCAGATCTACATTGCATAATATAATCAGTAACACCTTTAGGACTCCACTCCTCTTTTGGTCGATGTTTTATCAACGATTCTCTAACAAATTTCCTGAATGATTCCTCGTCTGGAAAAGATTCCTTTATTTTCCTTAGTCCGAATTCTACCATATTAAATCACAACTATACGATTTTTATCAAATATAAATCCACGCCTCTTTCTAAGAATTTTGTTTTCATAACTTTTACCTTTTCCATTCCTTTTCTTCTATAAACTCCACTTCTAATTCTCCTTCAGGTGTTTCTCTTGTTTTTGCTAATAACCATTCTACTGTTTTTTTCATTGTAGCCAGTTCTACATGCCCTGCTTTAAACAAATTTAAATTCTCGTTTTCTACGTTATCTACGATATGAGCACAATCTTGTTTTTGGCTCTCTAAAAAATTTTTGATTTCTGATATTGTTCCGACAGGCGATTGTGGAACTCCTGCTATCTTAAACTCTCTATCTTTTAGTGGCACTCCTTTTTTGCCATACACCACTCGTTCAAATATTAAGCATCCCATTTTAGTTACCTATTAATTTCATCCTGTTTTTTGAAAATCATTTCTTCATTCGATTTTCTAACTGGTTCTGGAACTTCTAAAGGTTTTCCTCTGAATGTCTCTTCCTTTTCTTTACATATCAAAACTGGGTATTTGGCTTTATGACTTACATTATAATCATGAACCATTGAATTCCAATCATTAACAACCTTATTAACTTTTTCAAAAGTATAGTCATACATGACTTGTTTTCTTATGTCCCCTCGCCACTTAGTCGCTTCTAGAATCAATGCATTAGCATGGGTTATTAAATTGTTAGATAATGCTACGCTTTCATTCACAGCAGGTGCGTATATGCTTTCTTGGATACGTGCCACTTTATGCGAAAGATCGAACATACATTTGGCTCTTTCTACATCATCTTTTATAATTTTACATGCGTTGAGTGCATCCATTACTCCAGGAAACTCTTTTTCCTCTACAGACATTTTCAACACCAATATCTACCATTAGATAAGAAACAGAATAAAGAGTAGGTATACTTCCACCTACTCAAAACTAAAACGATGGAAAAGAACTTCGTCGAACTATCTAAATCGCACAAGGACCTTTTCTTGCAGCTGCGAATCTCTCTTGGATAGCTCCTAAACTTCCAGACTTCCCAGCTAACTCACTAGCCATACATGCCATGATTGCCAGAAGTCTTGGAGATCTTACTGTGTTCTTCAATTTTCTTCTCTGTACGAGTCCCAGCTTACCTCCACCCAAGTCCTTTTTGACGGATTTTCTGATCTCCATCATTGGTTCGACAACTACTTTATGTCTCGTCATATTTTCTTCACCTTTACATATTTAGAATGAGTTATAATTTAAGTGTAATCGAAAAAAAATTACGGTTCATTCCTTGAATCGACTTAAAATCATGTCTGGCAATTCCTTCATGTACCTGCAATTCTTTTTCTCACCATCTGAACATTTACAGTTTTGGTGATAGTGTGGACAAGAGAATATAGCAAAACCACTAACGAGTTTTGTTATGATGATACCTTTTTTTATCAAGTACTCGTAAGGGAACAAATATCTGCTCCCACTTTTTTCGATCAATCCCTTCTTTTTCATTTCTTTTAAATGATACCTCACATTCTGCTCAGCAACCTTTAATATCTTTGCCATGTCCCAGCTTGAAAGACCATAAGGATGATGTGCCAGCAAGTTCACTATCACACGTTTAATCCAATCCTTTTTTCCGATTATGCTTACCACCGTATTATATTTTGGTTTTTATTATAAATATTCTTTTAGTTAACTCCTATGCCCAAGTATAGCCAACTTTCTTTTTATGCTTTGTGTTTTAATAACACAAGAATTTAGCATCTAATATATAGACACTAAAACTCTTGCATACTCTCCGAATA
>JBHIEO010000003.1:0-23693 GCA_046760665.1 Bathyarchaeia archaeon | reverse complement strand
TCTATTCTGCATTTCCCAAAAGCCTTGACGAGATTAGCAGAGTAGTTGATGAAGGAGCGATTGCTTTCAAAGTTTTCCTTACCGCGCAAATAGGTGGACTCAACGTTGATGACGATGACGCCTTGTTACGGGCCTTTAAGAAAGTTGGTGAACTTAAGATTCCTGTGGCCATTCACGCAGAAGATAAGAAAATAGTCGAAACCGTTAAGGAGACAGAACAGAAGCTTGGACGTAGCGATGTTGAAGCATATCTTAAAGCGCATTCACCCGAAGTAGAAGCTAAAGCAACAGAAAGAATTCTCAAGCTGGCGTACAAATCTGACGTACAAAGTCATTTTTGTCACATAAGCTCCAAAAAAGCAGTAACTCTCATTCATGACGCAAGAAAAAATGGACTGAGAGTTAGCTGTGAAACCACGCCGCATCACCTTCTGTTTACGTCTGAAGACTTGAAGCGGCATGGAACAATACTGCTCACCAACCCTCCAATGAGGAGTGCAAACATTGTAGAGGCTCTTTGGAGCGCAATCAAAAACGCTCAAATCGACATCATAGCATCCGACCACGCACCACACCTAATAACCGAGAAAACAGTAGACTCTGTCTGGGACGTGAAACCAGGTATTCCAGGACTCGAAACTTTGTTGCCGTTGCTTTTGACAAAGGTAAATGAAAAACTGTTTACTATACACGATTTGGTAAGACTGACGGCAGAAAAACCAGCTGAAATATTTCACTTTGACGGCGATGGTTTCTTGAAAAAAGGTTATAATGCTAACATCACAGTTGTTGACATGCATCGACGAAGCAAAATAGATGCAAGCAAGTTTTATTCAAAGGCAAAATATTCTCCTTTTGACGGATGGCAAGTGAGAGGTGTGCCAGTGAAGACTTTCGTAAATGGACTATTAGCTATGGATGAAGGGGAGGTTGTCGCTGAGGCTGGAACTGGTAAAATTTTACGTGGTCAAGCTTAAAATTTTTTAGACATCTTTGCTTTTCCGTTTGGTAATATATAAAATGTCTCGATGAGCAACATACCCCATTTTTTGAAAAAGACTAAGCGATTCTTTGTTCGGGGTTTCAATTAAGGCACAGAAAATTGCGGCGCCACGTTTTTTTAAGGCTTTTTCCACCGCTTTAATAAGCTGCTTAGCAATTCCTCTTCCTCTGTATTGGGGGTCTATTGCTAAACGGTTTATCCATCCTTTCATTCTCCCTTCGTAGCTGCCAATCACAACTCCCACAAGCTTTTCTTCATGAAAGGCGCCGATAAAAAACTCTGGAAAAGCTCTCATTTGTTTTTTCATCATCTGTTTGCTATCTCTGCCTTTTGGCTTAAACGGTAGACCTGCGCGCTTCCAGAGCTCAACTATAGCTTCATAATCTTCAATTGTCAAATTGCGAATTTCTATTGGATTCATTATTCAGCCTCCTTTTGTCAGCCTTCTACTTGATGAGTCTTTTCTTCATTAGATTTATGGACAGAACAAAGAAAGCAGGGGTTACTGCAAGTAGCCAACCGAGGTTAAGAAGCAATGTGGGTTCAAGTTTACCTAAGGTCAACGCTCGAGCTAACATTACTGCGTGTGTCAATGGTAGAAACAGTTGCGCCATGACTTGTATGACTTGGGGCAGTGCTGATAGTGGGAAGAAAGTTCCGCTTAAGAGGAACATAGGTGTTATGAAAAGGAAGAAGGGATAGTTGAAGGAATCTATGCTTGGCGAGAGGGCTGTAAAGCACATTGCAATAGCTGAGAACAGGAGGCCTACAAGAAAGGAGACTAGGGGAATCAATAAGAATAAGAGGCTTGGAGTCAAACCGAAAGCCGCTGTGACCCCTAAAACTATTGAAGAATTGATCAAACTTTTAGTTGCACCCCACAAGAGCTCGCCAGCTATAACCTCTTCTAGACTTACAGGTGTAGCTATTATGGCGTCAAAGGTTTTTTGATAATACATGCGCACAAAAGAGCCGTAAGTACACTCGAAAAAAGCCGAAAACATCATTGAAACGGCTACTAAAGCAGGAGCGATAAACTGAATGTAAGACTCCCCATCAATTAGTTGAACAAAACCTCCCAACCCGAAGCCTAACGCCAGCAAGTAGAGGATTGGTTCTAATAGAGGGGGGAGAAAGTTTGCCTTATAGGTTTTCATGAAGACGTCTCTGTCACGCATCCAGACCTTCCACACGCGATAGCTGAGTTTAGGAAGTCGAAAGTTTGAAGTAATACTGCTCAACTTCATTCCCTTAGTCGTCTCCCTGTTAATTTCAAGAAAACGTCTTCAAGGTTTGAATCCCTAATCACAGCCTCTTTGAAGGAGACATCTTCAAGCATTTTAGCAAAAACTCCCCGAGGTTGATTTGTGAAAACATGGATTTTGTCGCCTACAGTCTCTAGTCTGGCATCTTGAAAACTTTGTTCTAATTGCTGCATTACTTTTTCGCTGTATGCGACTTCTAGAACCTCTTCGCCTACATGTCGTTTAACTAAGTCTGAGGGAGTGCCTTCTTCGATTATTTTGCCATAGTCCATGATAATTAATCTATCGCAGAGTTGCGCTGCTTCCTCCATGTAATGGGTGGTCAAAACTATTGTGACACCTTGTTTTTGTAAACTTCGAATTTTGTCCCATATGAGATGACGGGTTTGTGGGTCTAAGCCAGTTGTGGGTTCATCTAAAATTAGTAGTTGCGGCTCATTTAGCAGTGCTCTAGCTAAAATTAATCTTCTTTTCATGCCAGCTGATAGATGTTCAATTATGACGTCTCTTTTCTCCTCTAACTGTACGAATTTGAGCAATTTTTCTGCTCGCTTTTTAGCTTCAGTCTTTGAAATGTCAAAATAGCGGGCGTAAACTATAAGATTGTGGAAAACCGTGAAGTCTGGGTCTAAATTGTTTTCCTGCGGAGCCACGCCAATCATCTTTTTGATTTCTCTTCCATTTTCAACCACATCCATATTTGCTACAGTTAGCCTGCCTGAAGTTAAGGGCAAGACGCAATGAACCATTTTCATGGTTGTTGTCTTGCCAGCGCCGTTGGGTCCAAGGAACCCGAAGCATTCCCCTTTAAAAATTTTGAAGTTTATGTTGTTCACTGCCAAGTCGCCAAACTTCTTAGTTAGGTTTTCCGCCTCAACGATAGCTTCAGATTGCATTTGGACTGTATCTCCTACTATTCCTCCATGGGCAGATGGCTTTTAAAATGTTCTTCAAGTTTTCTCGTTAAGTGTTCTCATGAAGTTCAATTTTAAAGATTAATGTTGCTCCGATAAGCATCATGGGAACCAAAATCATGAACAGGTATTCTTCAAGAGGTAAACATCCGATCCATACACCTATTAGTGTATCTTCATTCCAAAACCATGTCTGAAAATAGCCGGCTGAAATAGTATCCCAAGGTACACCTATCAATAAACCCATGATTGCCGCCAAAATCAACGCCTTAAAATGCTTCTTGTAGACAGCGTATGAGATGAATGGAAGCGTAAAGGTCAACATAACAATTAAATATTCAAACATCAAGCCCCCTCCACAAACATGTCATACTTAAAATCGTTATAAATTAATTATTAAAGCGCATGCATAAACATTGAGATGCTTCGAAATGAGGATATCCTTTAACTCTGCAGCGGAAATTTATGACAAAACGAGAGGTCCACCTAGGCATGTTATGAAACAACTACTTAAGACACTAATCAGCGAATTACGTGGTCACGAAACCATTTTGGATGTTGGTGTTGGAACTGGAAGATTTGCTAAGCCTTTACAGGACAATGGATTCGAGGTTGTTGGAGTGGACATTGCTAAGAAAATGATAAGCAAAGCAGTAGAAAAGAACGTAGAGAATTTGCTTCTAGGTGATGCTTGCTTTCTTCCCTTTAAAGGCGACTCCTTCGATGTTGCAGTTTGCGTGCACCTTCTCCACCTAATCAGCGAGTGGAAGATGGCTCTACAGGAAATTTGTAGGGTAACTCAGAAATTTATGGTTTCAATATTTTACGTACGTGAAAACCCGATTCAGGAAGCCTATGATCGCTTGCTTAAAGGTTATGGATATGAAAGTCGAAGGCTCGGGAAAGGAGAATGGGAACTAAAAGATTTAGTTAAGCCTTCAAAGTCTGTGTTTGTGGCTTCTTATGATAGTAGTGCAGATAGGCGCCTTGCTTATCTGAGCCAAAGAGTTTATTCGAGTCAGTGGAAAATCCCGAATGATGTAAATAGGAAAGTTGTAGACAAGTTGAAAAGCCAGTTTGGTGGCAAAGTTTTTCCTCAAGAACTGCAGATTTTAATATGGAACATAAACGATTTGAAAGCCTACTGTAATGGTTCCATCTCGGATGTTTTTTCAGAGGGTTAAAAAGGAGAAAACGTGTTGTTAGAATAATTGTTAGTTTTAAGGAGAGGTTTCCATTCTCTTCCATATTTTTGTGCTATCATCACTATGTCGAATATGTCTATGATTCCGTAGGATTCAGCTACGTCGCAATGTGGGTTCCAGTTGGGGTCCAAAGGTGTAGAAAGGTAAGCACCTACAGCCAATACAACATCGAATATGTCAACTATGGCGTCATGGTTTACGTCACCTATCATGTAGGGGGTCATCAACGGATGGTTATCTGTGTTGTTCACATCAATAACATATGGTGTGTCACCTATTCCATCACCGTCCAAATCAGCGCCGCTGTAATCACTCCAATAGTTGCCTTCATAACCGTTGTCCCAAATATTCGTCAAATTGTGACCGTGAGCTTGATTAGTGTTGTTAAGAAAGTTGTTATGAAAAATTGTGTTATCAGTGCTATAATAGCTTGACCAGAGTCCCCAGCTTGAAGCTACATACACAGAAGTGGCGTTAAGAATGGTATTACCAATGATAAGGTTACCATGGGACCAACCAAGTCTGATTCCGTATTTGCCTTTTGAGAAGACAAGGTTATCTGTCACCGTGTTGTTATAGCAAGTGATTAAGTTGATTGCCCAGCCGCCTGAAACATCATTCCCAGACACGAGACAACTGTTGGACCTGACAAGCCTAATTCCTTGGTCATACCAATAGTGGCCGACCACAGTGTTGTCGGTTATTGTGCTATTATTAGAGTATTCAAAGTAAATTCCAACAGAGCTATTCTCCATAATGTTCTGGCTCAAGTTAATATCTGATGAATTTTGCACGAACACAGCTGAGTAAAAAAATGTGTAGCCAGCGTTCCGTATAGTAAATCCAGTCAAGCTAACATCATCAGCCACTATCTTCACAACGGTTCCAGTCCAATTTCCATCAATAATAGTGTCTTCCTTGTCTTCCCCCACAAGAGTTAGAGACTTATTTACAACAAGACGTTCAAAGTATGTTCCACTACGTACGAAAACAGTGTCCCCCGCAGTAGCATTCCCTACAGCCCATTGAATCTTTGCATAATCATCAGGAACAGTTATTGTGGCGAGTTCTGCCCTAACTCGTTGAATATTCAATCCCAAAGCAAACATACTAACCAAAAGTAAGGCGAACATAATCGCTGAAGCTGCTCTTCTCACTTCTTCTCCCTATAAGATATGCTTCAATTACAAATATCTTTTTGTCTTATGCCCTTTACGAGGTTATGAAAGCCCGAAACTAACGGAAAAAGTTTAAACACAAATTATGGTTTTTGGAGAATCTTTTAGTTAAGTGTCAATCAATAAATACGTCGGCACCATCAACATATTGTAACGCCTAGAGACAGTGAAAAGATTTGAAATTTGTCACGGATGGCATGCTGGGAAAACTAACCCGTTGGCTTCGCATGCTAGGCCACAACGTAAAATACGCCAAAAACCTAGACGACAAAATGCTCATAAAAATCGCAAAAACCGAAAAACGCATCCTCTTAACAAGAGACATAGAACTATACCAGCAAGCAACAAGCCAACAGGCAGAAGCCTTCATTGTCGAAGGAAAAAACGAAGCTGAACGGCTTGCAGCTCTATCAAGACGATTCAGCTTAAAACTAGAACTCAACCCCGACCTTTCCCGCTGCCCTAAATGCAACACCAAAATAAAACCTGCGGAAAAAGACAAAATTACTAACAAAATCCCTCCTTCAACTAAAACTTTCTACGAGGAGTTTTGGGAATGCCCAAAATGTGGAAAAATCTACTGGCAAGGAGCTCACTGGAAAAGAATTACTGAAACACTAAGAGAAGCAAGAAATTTTTCAGCGAAATGAAATAAAGCGGCTTACTCTTTTTGAAGAAGCCATTTAAGCGCTACGTCTTGGAACGTGCCGTCAGGCAATGTTCTGCGAATGGTCATAGGAAGAATGCCGCTTTCAAGCTCACTCAAAGCAATATCGATAGGGCTAGAAAGAGTGGAAGGCTCTACAAGGATAGGAGCACCCATAGCAATTTGAAGCGCCCTAGCACCCACTATTCGAGCCTTCTCGAAACGAGTTAGCTTCGGAGGACCTACTTCTATTTTCTTGTGTGAAGACGTCTCCCTAGAACTCCCCAGCGCCCGGAGGCATCCCGCCAGCGCCGCCTGGACCCTTAGGAGGCCCTGAAGGCATTTTCACTTTACCAGCTGCGATAATGTCATCTATCTTCAAGATCATTGTTGCTGCTTCAGTTGCAGATTTTATAATTTGTTTCTTTACAACAAGGGGTTCATATACGTCTGCTTTGTCCATGTCGCCAACTTTGCCGTTGAAAACGTCGACTCCAACCCACTTATGCTCCTTTTCGTGGCGTGCCCTTAACTCGGATATGATGTCTATTGGGTCTAACCCTGCATTCTCTGCCAACGTTGTTGGAACAGCTTCAAATGCTTCCGCAAAACGCATCACTGCTAGTTGCTCTCTTCCAGGCAAGGTTTCTGCATAGTTTTTCAATAGTCTCCCTACTTCGAGTTCTGGTGCTCCTCCACCAGCCACAATCTTTGGTTCTTCAACCACGTCTCTTATGACGCAAAGGGCATCGTGTATTGAACGTTCTGCTTCATCTACGATTCGTTCTGTTCCGCCACGTATTAAGATTGTAACTGAGTGGGGGTGCTTGCATCCTTCAATGAAGGTCATTTTGTCGTCACCTATTTTGCGTTCCTCCACGACTGCGGCGTAACCAAGGTCTTTTCTGGTTAAGCCGTCTAGGTTAGTGACTATTTTTCCGCCAGTAGCCTTTGTTAACCCTTCCATGTCTGACTTCTTAACCCGTCGCACTGCTAAAATTTTCCTTCGTGCCATGAAATGCTGAGCTAAGTCGTCAATGCCTTTCTGGCAAATGACTACGTTAGCACCTGCCTTAGCTAGTTTGTCCACCATGGTCTTTAGCATGTTTTCTTCTTGCTTCAGAAAGGCATCCATTTGTTCAGGGCTTTCTATGTTGATTTTTGCGTCAAATTCGGTTTTCTCAATTTCTAAGGGGGTGTCGAGCAACGCTATCTTCGCGTTTTCAACTCTTTTCGGCATCCCTGGATGAACAACCTCTTTGTCGACTACGATGCCGTTGATGAGTTTTGTGTCCCTAATCGATTCACCTGGCTTCTTTTGGATTTTCACGTCATCTATGTCCGCTTTGTACGTGGTTCCAGTTTTTTCTGCTACCGAAAGAATGGCGTCAACTGCCAAGTCTGCAAGGTAATCGCGGTTTTCTGAGACGAGTTTACTTGCCATTGAAGTCATGGCGATTTTCTTAAGGAATTTTTTGTTTGTAGGATTTACTTTGATGGCAATTTTTTCTAACGTTTCTAGAGCTTTTTCGGCTGCTTTTTTGTATCCATCTATGATGACGGTTGGGTGAACGTTTTTGTTGATGAGGTCTTCGGCTTGTGACAGAAGCTCGCCTGAGACGACTACCGCTGTTGTTGTGCCGTCGCCGACTTCATTGTCTTGGGTTTTCGCCACTTCCACCATCATCTTGGCTGCTGGATGTTGTATGTCCATTTCGTCTAGGACTGTGCGTCCGTCGCTTGTTATGGTGACATCGCCAAAGCTGTCGACGAGCATTTTGTCCATGCCTTTAGGACCTAGTGAAGATTTTACTGCTTCTGCGACGATTTTTGCTGCCATAATGTTGGCGTGTTGAGCTTCTCTTCCTCTCGACCTTGAAGAGCCTTCACGGAGGATTAAAACAGGAGTTCCTGTTAGTTCTGGTTGTGACAATTTTCATACACCTTTCTCTCTTTTTATTGCGGAACAACAGAAACAGCTTTGTAATATAAATTTTTCTAAAGCAAGCTTTGGTTAGCAGCTTATCACATTGTTACAAATGTTGAAAGAAGGTATGATAAGGGTTATCATCCGTGCATACTGCTCTAATCTCGTCTATATATGTATCGTTTTGAAATTTTACACCATTTTTTATTCCCCTACCTCTTGAAAACCAAATTTTTCGTAAATGTGTATAACTCTTTTGTTAGATGCAAAGACTGAAAGTTGAATTATCTTGAAATCTATCTGACGAGCTATTTCGATGATTTTACTTATTAAATGAGTTCCGATTCTAAGGTTTCGAAATTCTTTCTTTATATAAATTCCAAAATATCCTAAGTGAGATGACTTGCTCTTTCGAGGTTCATTTTCACATCTCGAGCTTTCAAAATCTCTACGATCAAGTTGAATAATCTTCGACCCCAACCCAATCTACGTTTATTTGGAACATTGTAAAATTCCAGAATCAAACCCCAGCCTAACCGTTCGTTCCTGTAAATTTTCATGTGGACAAACCCTAAGCATTCATTTCCATACTTTAGAAGGGGCAGCCAACGGTCAGGTTCACTTTGATGTGCCAAAATGCTTTGAAGAAATCTTTCTCGTTCATCAGAAGGCAAATCTGAAAGATAATCTCTTCCTAGATTCAAAAAAGCTGAAAGAGGAGTTTGATTATCATTGGTTACGGGTATAAGCTCTGGTTTTCCTTCGAAACCTGCCATAACGACACCCTGATTTGCCTATGATATATATCATTTTTTAATGCTTAGGAGAATTATTCTATTAGATCTAGCTTCATTAAAGTCTTCTTTTCTGAAAGACCCGTAGATTTGAGTTGTCTCCAAGTTTTCTCTGTGGAGCAGTTCTTTCAGTTCTTGCAAGTCATATAGTCTATGATCAAAGTTTATTTCATCAATTTCCTTAGTTTGCTTGTTTATGACTATCCACTTACCCTTCATTCTCTTGTTTTTCCAATTCACAGATCGCTGTTCTAAAGAGAGGTATTTCTTTTCTTCCGTCCAGTCTCTTTCTCTGAAGTTTCTCACAAGCCACCCAGGATTTGCGATATCTAAGATAAATGTTCCTTCGTTCTTCAAAATAGTGGCAATTTCTTTAAGAACTGTTCTGTTTTCTTTCTCTGAAAAATAGCCAAAACTAGTCCAAAAATTTATCACACCATCGAAAACTTCTGATCTAAAAGGAAGGTGTCGCATATCCGCGCGCACCAAATAAAGGTTTGCAGTGTTAGCACGTTTAGCTCTTTTCTTCGCCGTCTGCAAGAGATACATACTTAGATCCAAACCAACAACTGCCATGTAAGCAGAAAGCGGAATTAAAAGCCTGCCTGGTCCACAACAATGATCTAAAACCAACCCTTTCTTGAGAATCTTTTTCAAAAAAGAGACTTGTATTTCCGTGATTTCATCCCTTCCATCAGAAACACTCAGCCAATACTTAACTAGATTTCCTTCAAACATCTTTTTGTACCAATCGTTCGTATTAAAGCCTCCATTCTTTCTTAGAATTTTGAAATATAAGCAATTTTCGTGTATATGTGCATCGACGATTTCTTTTACACAACAATAAAACGTAGTAGCTCCTTGTTTTTTGGAAATAGACTATCTTTTCAGTCATTAACGTGCTGAATGGAACTGCTAGGTCGGTTTAATTCCACTCAACATAACGAATTCTCCATGGTTTTTAATTGCAATTTAAGGCATTGCTACTTTCGTTTAATGAAAGGACAGTGCTAAGTTTTTTCAGAGATTAGGCTGCAAGAACATGTGCAGATTAAAAAAAGAGGAGAACTATGGGCCTGTAGTTATTATGTCTTCTTCTGGTGGTGGTTGTTTGATTAACCCTTGTTTCATGAGAAGGTGTGTTGATTCTCTTGCATTTTTGATAATTGTCACGGCTCTTTCCCACAGTTCTTGTTTGGAGGGTTTAACACGGGCAACGCCTTCTTTTATGCTTTGTAATGCGCAAGCGACTGCTTCGCGTGGGTATACCTCCCATTCTTCCATGCGGGGGGCGATGTCTTTTTCGTTTATGCCTCTTTCTTCGGCGAAGCGGGCTAGTTCGTTGGCTGCGGCTACGCACATGTCGTCTGTAACTGTTTTAGCTTTGACGTCTAGGACGCCGCGGAATATGGCAGGGAAGCCTAAGCTATTGTTGATTTGGTTGGGGAAGTCGCTTCGACCTGTGCCTATTATTCGTGCGCCTGCTTCTTTTGCTTCCCAAGGCCAGATTTCTGGGATAGGGTTGGCGCAGGCGAAGACTATGCTGTTTGTGGCCATTTGGCTTATCCATTCTTTTTTGATGGTTCCGGGGCCAGGTTTGCTGGCGGCCACGACGGCATCTGCATCCTTGAGGGCTGTTGCCATGTTGCCTATTCTGCCTTCAGCATTGGTTTTTTGAGCGAGCTCATATTTCCATGGATTTTCTTCTTTTATTTTCTCTAAGTCAGGTCTTTCCGCATAGAGAATACCTTTAGAGTCAACGAGGACGATGTTGCCAGGTTTAAATCCAGCACGAAAGAGAACATATGCAGTGCGAGTGTTGGCTGAGCCAACACCTACGAGAGTGATTAAAACTTCAGAAGGTTTTTTGCCTACTATTTTTAGTGCATTTAACAATCCTGCCAAGATGACTGTTGCTGTTCCTTGCTGGTCGTCATGCCAAACAGGTATGTTGAGCTTCTCGCGGGCTTGATCTAGCACGTAGAAGCATTTGGGCTTGCTGATGTCCTCGAGGTTTATGCCGCCAAAAGTAGGTTCGATGAGTTCACAAACGCGGACGATTTCGTCTGGGTCTCTTGTGTTAAGGCATATCGGAAACGCGTCGACGCCGCCCAAGTATTTGAAGAGCAACGCTTTGCCTTCCATAACGGGCATGGCAGCTTCTGGGCCTATATTGCCGAGGCCGAGGACACGGGTGCCGTCGGAGACTACAGCTACATAGTTGGCTCGGTTGGTTTGGGTCCAGACTTCAGACGGTTTTTCTTTGATTTTTCGGCAACTAGCTGCGACACCTGGAGTGTACCAGATGGCGAAGTCAGCTGGGCTTCGGATGCTGCATTTGGGCATGACTTGGACTTTGCCTTCGTAGAATGGGTGATAGGCTAAAGCAAGTTTTGCGGGACGTTTAGCTTTTTCAAGCAATTGTTCAACAGTAATTTTTTCAGTCATACTTGTTGTTTCTCCCTTTTGAGGATGAGGAATAGTGACTTCCTACCTAAAAACATTTTAACATTATGGAAATTATTATAGAAATTTTTGTAACACATATGACGTTTTGATGTCTTTAGGGCTTGCAAATGATTTTAACACCGTCATTCCATTTGCTTGACACATTTTAAAACCAGTTTCAACTGAGTCACAAGATTATATTGAAAATTTGGATGGTCAAGTTTCTCAAACTTAGCATTCTTCTACCAAACTTACAATATCACTATAAGAAACAAATATCCCATATTTTCATGGAGAAAACATCCAATTGGCTAAATGCCAGATCTGCAACATACATTCGCCTCTCATCTCAGCACAGCTGGGCATTTGTCTAAACTGCATCCGTTCAAAACCAGAAAGAGTCCTTCAAGTCAGCAACCTAATTCACGCCAAGACTAGACAAGCTTTCAACTTACCCCCTAAACCGCCACAAACACTTAAAGGGCTTCAATGCGGACAATGTGTCAACAAATGTAAAATAGCCGAAGGCCAAAAAGGCTATTGTGGACTTGTAGAAAACCAAAAAGGCAAGTTAAAACGCTATGGTGGAACAACCGAAAAAGGCATACTACAATGGTACTACGATCCACTTCCAACAAACTGCGTTTCATGGTGGTTCTGCCCAGGATGCACAGGCGCAGGCTACCCAAAATACGCCTACAAACCACAAGCAGAAATAGGCTACTCAAACCTAGCTGTTTTCTACGGTAGCTGTAGCACAGACTGCCTTTTCTGTCAAAACTGGCACTACCGTAACCTAGCTAGAAAACACAAACCAACAATTTCAGCTGAACAACTGGCATCTAAAGCCGACGAAAAGACCTCGTGCATCTGCTTCTTCGGAGGCGACCCCTCCACCCAAATGCCCCACGCCCTAAAAACAAGCCAAATAGCCGTAACAAAAGCCATGAACAGCAACCGAATACTACGCATTTGTTGGGAAACAAACGGTCGAATGCTCTCGAACTACGTAAAACAAGCTGCAGAACTTTCACTGAAAAGCGGCGGAAACATGAAATTTGACATAAAAACATGGAGCGAAAACCTTAACAAGGTGCTATGCGGGACATCAAACAGACCAACTCTCGAAAACTTTCGAGACATAGGCGAAAAATACTATAACAAAAGGCCAGAGCTCCCTATTCTAACCGCAAGCACACTTCTAATATCCGGCTACGTAGACGCAAAAGAAGTGGAAAGCATCGCCAAATTCATCTCAGAAATCAACCCACAAATACCTTATACTCTTCTAGCTTTCTATCCAACCTACCTACTAAATGACTTGCCAACCACAAGCAAAAAACACGCTTATGACTGCTACAACATTGCAAAAAAATACTTGGAAAACGTGAGAATAGGAAATATACATTTACTTTCGTAGAGGCTTGCTTTCATTGTCAGTTTTTCTCGATTCTTTCCCATCCCGCTGCTGCCAAACTCCCATCAAGGTTTTCAAAAAACTTTCTTTTCTCTTTGATTTTACATCGCAAACATTCTCTTTCAGAAAACACATACTTTCGTTTTTCTACCTTGGTCCCTGGAAGAAACCCTGGTTCTTTCCAAACAACGAGCACACGTTTTCCATGATTCTTCCATTTGTGTAACCCTAATCTACAACGCAAGGCACGCAATTGACCACTTCTCTATAACTAACATAAGATTTTGGCTACAACTCTATCCTTTAAGTTTTCCTTTTTTTATACAACCTTAACAATCTTTTAATGAACTCCTTCTTCTAAAACTCACAACTTACCCAATTAGATACGCACACAAAAATATCTATAAAAGAAGTGTTATGAAATAAACAATAAGATGGAAAAAGAAATGTTGCTCGTCCAAATTTCAGATATCCATTGCGGTCCAATGTTTCGAGAAGAACTCTTACAAGATGCTATAAAAGAGATTAACGCCATGTCTCCTGACGCGATCTTAGTGACTGGAGATTTAACCGAAGACGGTTTAATGACTGAATTCCAGACAGTTGCAACCCAGCTAAAGAAGTTGAAAGCCGACAAGGTTATATATGTAAGCGGGAACCACGACTACCGTTCTACGGGCTACTTGCTGTTCCGACAGCTTTTCCCTTTTGCACAAATAACAGAAATCGGAAACACGGTTATTATCATAGTGAGCTCTGCAAGACCCGATAGAGACGATGGGGAAGTGGGGCATAGACAAAACCTTTGGCTCGAAAACATTCTGGCAAAGCATCAAGATAAACTGAAAATGGTGGCAATTCATCATCATATTATTCCTGTTCCAGATACTGGCGCAGACCAGATAACTGTGATTGATGCAGGCGATGTTCTAAGAAGTCTAACAAAATCTAAAGTAGATCTCGTGTTATGTGGCCACAGACACAGACCGTGGCGATGGCAAATCGAAAACATGAAAGTAATTCACGCTGGAAGCGTGTCATGCGAAAAACTCCGCGGTTTCTTCTGTAACTCTTATAATATCATAACTATAAAGAAAAACAGAATTGAAGAAAAACTGAAAATAGTAAACGGCGAGTTTGTAGACTTCAGCGAGATTGTAAAAATGCGAGAAGTTTTACGAGCATCTGATTTATCGCAGTAAGTAGATTCGTCAACCTCCGTGAGAAACTGGAATCAAAACCAGCTTATCACCATTTTGGATTCTAGTTTCAAGTCCGTCTAATACGCCGATTTCCCTTTTGTTTAATAAAATAAGCACATTCGGTTGAGGAGCATTAAGTTCAGGGTCTATTAGGGCCTGCTTGAACTCGGAAGAGAAAGAGTTCACAAGTTCCAAGATAACATCTTTAACCGCCACAACATTGTCGAATTCCAACGATACGATGTTTTTTTCAGCTAGCTCTCGCAGAACACCTACAAGCTCTACTTCTACTATAACCGTCAACTTCATCATTCCAAAAAGTCTACACCATTCAAGAAAGAATCAAGATAAAACGCCTTTAAGCCTTTTCGCCAGTAAAAAGCTCAACAATATCAGATGCAATGCGCACGATGTCGTCAACCTGCTCAATTGTTTTAGTAATTAGGCGTCTGGGAAAGTCTTTGTATTGTCCGCTCAATCTCAATAAGACATTTCAACACAGGGTCGTTAACTGGCTGTCTATTATAAAACGCTTGATAAACAATGCTTTCTATGAAGGCTGGGTCGCCTAAACTGTAGTAGATTGCCGCCTGCGCCTTCCTCATGGCTTCAAGAATTAAACTGTGGGCAATAGAAGGTGTTTTCTGAGCAGCTATAAGTTCCGCCTTTGCCTCTCTCAAATAACGGAGCGCCCATCCCCTTCTGTAATCGCTTATCATAGACATTTGGTTTTCAACTCCTACTCTTTCCTCTCATCGGCACCTTCTTCAGTTTCTTCTCCATGCGCTATTGACAACAATCGAGTAATATAACCAGCTATCCTATTTCTAAGCTTAGTTGAAGAAATCTGAGCCAAAGATTCTATAACTTTTTTGTTGTTTTGAAAGTCGGTACTAAACTTATCCGGGTATAATCCTACTAGTTCACGGGCAATTTTTTTTACATGTTCTGGCCGCACTTTCCCCAAAGTTTTCATTCATCCTCTATATGTTCTGGCTCTTGAATTCATTCCTTCTTTGGCTCTCTTTAATACCTACGGCTTCCATAAAAGCAATTTGGTCGTTTATTTTATTTCGAAAAACGTCAGGAAGTTTTTGAAAATCTGTTCAGCGACTTCGGCTTTACTTTTCTTTCTTATTTTGGCTACAGCGTCTATTATGAAGGGTATAAACGCAGGCGTAGTTATTTCTCCTTTAAAAGGAGGTTTGAAAAATCGGACAGGCCCATCTGTTTCGGTTAACAGATTTGAGAGGGGAACTTGGCGTATAATGCCTTGTATTTGACTTGAATAAACTGTTGGAAGACCTTCTGTAATGTAGTATCCACGGTCTATTATTTTGGGTAGTAGTTTTATGGGATTAGTGAACCAGTGTAACAATACTTTCTTAATGTCGTAAGAGGAAAGGATTTCCACAACTTCTGGTGTGGTTCCTCTGGAGTGGATGATTGCAGGCAAGGAGAGCTTTTCGCATAACTGTAACATTCTATAAAAAACTTCATATTGCATGTTCAGAAGTTCTTTCTTCTTCCCTTTAACATACTTGTAGTCTATGCCTATTTCACCTATTGCAGTGATTCGTTCGTATTGTTTGCAACTGAGAATCAAGTTTACTACATGCTCTAATTCGTCTGGCAATAGCTTTTTGGTGTTCCATGGATGAATGCCCAAAGCAGCGTAGACAAGCTTGGGATGCTTTTCAGCCAGTTTAATGCTTTGAAGACTTGTCTGCAGATTCATCGAGTTAGACACCAAAGCAACAATGTTTGACTTTTGTGCATCTTCTATGATTTTGTCAATAAGCATTTCATATTCTGGGTCTGACAAATGTATATGTGCATCTACGAATTTCATGGATTTTTCAATGTTTATTGTTGGTTTTTATATATTGCTACGCAATGGATAGAAAAAATTTTGTCTGGGAAGTAGGGATAAGGGTTAAATAGTGGCTTAAATAGAAAAAGAGGGCACGGAGATGGTTAAATGGCTGATTTAGAGTTGTCTATTGCGCCTATGCATCGAATAATCAAGAAAGCTAAAGCTGACAGAGTAAGCGAAAGCGCTGCGAAGGCCTTGGCGGTTGCTCTTGAAGAAATTGGCATTAAAATTGCTAAAGAGGCTATTGAATATGCAATGCATGCGGGGCGCAAAACAGTGAAAGCAGAAGACATCGAAATTGCAACACGAAAAGTGGTAGGGAAATAATTTCTCTTTTCCCCTTTTTGTTCTTCAAGATGCTAAATTATTTAAGCATTCAATGAATTATAATGCTGAGGAAAAAAATTGCGTCCAGATTATATCCTATATGTCATCGGTATAGCACTTTTCGGAACAGCTGGTTACGTTTTATTCGATAAAACATATTTCGAAGATTTTATGGGCGGGGTGCTAATTTATAGTGCAGTTGTTTTTGTTTTATTTCTCTTTGGAATTACGTCTTTCATTTTTGGTTACAGTAATCGTCCTAAAAAACAAAAAGTGTCCTCCATTAAGCTTTCTCCAACTGCCAAGTCCCTTATGGAGTTAACGCGAGTGAAAGGAATAGGCGAAAGAAGAGCTGAGCAACTGAAGGCGTTAGGCATTGCCACAGTGGCAGATTTGTCGGTAGCCTCCGCTGAAGAGTTGGCAGAAAAACTGCAAGTGTCATTAAAAATCACTAATTTATGGATAACCGAAGCTAGAAATCTGCTATTAGAAAAATAATTCATAAGGTTTCAATTTTTATTATCCGTCGCTTCTCAAGACGCTTTATTGCGTCAAGAAACTCGCTTTTCTTTTTTCCGCTCAATTTGAAGTATAGCAACATTTCTTTTATTGGTATTTTTACATAACCAAATCTTGTAAGTTGCGCTCGCAGATGATTGACTACTTGTCGTTCAACTCTTCCACATTTCCAAGTGGTGTTTCGTAGTAGGACAGCAAAAGCTTTCAAGCGTTTTTGAGTCTCTTTTTCTGGTAGTCTTGCCACAATCCTCTTCTCCAGGTTTCTAATTATTATTGCAAATCGAAACATTTAGAATTTTTCATGGAAATTCTGGCACTTTGTGTAAAAGCATTCCCTCTATCGTGACAGGTTTCATCGTTAAGGCTAAATTATATGCGTCGTTGAGCTTTGATGCCCGTTCAGCATAAATTTCAAACAATACATCATTTTTTTTCACCTTGTATCCCCTCTTCCAACGTAGTGCAACCCCTGCTCCTTTTTCCTTTGGAGCTCCAGCTGCCCTGGCAATGGCTGTTATCGCAGCATTGCTGACATTTGTCACGAATCCATCGCAAGGTGCTTTAAGAGTTATGGTGTGTTGTCCAAGTCTGATGTCTTCTGGTCGAATTTTCGGATCGCCTCCTTGAATTTCAATAATCTCACGCATTTTTTCCAAAGCCTTTCCAGAAGCGAGAATTTCCTTAGCCAAATCTTTACCTTGACCAGGTTGAGCTACATATCCCATTTCTAGAAGTATACCTGCTAGCGCTGTAGATTTTTCTACTAGACTTGCAGGGCCTTTTCCTTGCAATGCAATTAATGCTTCTCGTGCTTCTAAAGCGGGACCCACCATATGCCCTACAGGTTGTCCTCCATATGTGATGCCGCACTGGAGATGTATGTTAAAGCGTTCACTCAGATCTACAAAACTTTTAGCAAGCTTCCGCGCATCTTTCACTGTAGTAACTTTTGCTCCTGCTCCTACAGGAATATCAATTACCACATGGTCCGCACCAACCGACAGTTTCTTAGAAAGAATGCTTGCCAACATTTGTCCTAACGGGTCAATATTCAAAGGATGTTCAACACGAATCAGCAAGTCATCGGCTGGTGCAATGCCAAGTTTTCCACCCCACACAATTGCTCCTGAAATCTTTAATACCATTTCCTTTAGCTCAGAGGCGTCGAATTCAACGTCAGCAAGTACTTCCATTGTGTCAGCGGTTCCTGAGGCGCTAGTTATGGCTCGACTGCTAGTTTTCGGGATAAGCAATCCAGCTGCTGCTACAATAGGAACGATTAGGAGCGTGACTTTGTTGCCTGGCACACCTCCTATACTGTGCTTGTCATAGCATGGCCGGTCGAAGTCAATCGTTGTTCCTGTTTCAACCATTGCACGGGTTAAGTATTCAATTTCCTCCATTGTTGAACCGTAGTATTCTTCCGCTAAAAGAAAAGCAGCAATCTGTACTTCGCTAAGTTTGTGGTTGACAACATCTTGTATGATAGTATAGTATTCTTCTCTAGTAACGGGCTTACCGTGCATTTTCTTTTGAATGAATTTTGTCGATTCTGGTGGTTTCGCCGAAGAGACGGATATCTTTGTGCTTTCTTTAACTTTAAACCCTTCATAAACGTCTCTAAAGATTCCAATTTCCCCTTGTTTCAAATAAGATTTTGTAGTATCAACAAAGGCTACTACTTTTCTTTTTCCAGAAGTAATTTTCACCCAATCATGAGCCAAAATTCCTATTTCTTTAGCATCTTTCTCATGAAGTAAAACCATCCGTCTGCCAATTTCCAAATCAATAATTTTTGCCTTAAGCTTCATCATGGGGAAATTCCACACAACACGCTATTAAGGATGAATTTAGATAAGCGTTATGTCTTCGTCCTTGCTGTTGCATTTCATGATCTCGTTGCGTTTAATATTATGTTTTGCAATGACAAAATAACTTTTTATAGCATGGAATGACAGATCTATAGGCAAGTCCGCGTTTACTGGCTTTGCTCGTAAAGGACAGCTTCCTGTGTTTCTGTTCCGACCGAATATTCTTTTATTTGTTCTGTTGTCACCTGATTTAAATCAGTTGGTTCGTGATGTACCGACTGGGTAGTTGTTATTTGTGAATGGTCTGCTGGTTTTGAAGTTGTTGCATGTTGTCTTGATTTGATAGGAGTTTTTTTATAAATACTTGGTTGTACTGATAGGCTGCCTCGTAAGTAAGCTTCACGACAGCTACCAGTTGCAAATAAAATGACTCCCAACAAGATGATGCCAATGTATATGGTTGAACTACTTGAGGGTAGCGCGACTACAGAGGCAAGTCCCCACATGATTAGAATCAAACCTAAGCCACTCATAAAACCATAGACAAACGCGCCTAACCTATGATTTCTTATTTCGGACTGCAAATGAATCACAGTTTTGAAAGAGATATACTTGCGATATAATAATTATGAACTTGTAATAACTACCATAAATTTGAATTCAACTATTGTTAAAGCAGAGTATATGGCAGTGTCAAAAGGAACCCTATGTCCAAAAGACTTTTAATGTTATGGTAAGTGCAATGCACAGAGAGGAGGCTTAACATGAAGGGTGTTGAATCAAGAATTGAAAAGGCGATTTTTGCCAGATTTTTCGAAGATGAAGACTTAGTTGAGACTATCACTTTGACCGCTAAACAAAATAGCGTCAACTCTGGGTTCTTTTTCCTTATAGGTACCTTAAAAAAAGCAGTTTTAGGCTACTACAAAGAAGGAAAATATATGTCAATTGAAAAAGTTGGTCCATTGGAGATTGTGTCTTGTATGGGAAACATTTCCGTTAAAGAAACAGCTAAGCTTGTTGTTCATGGGCACATAGTAGTTAGTGACAGCAAAGGTAATGCTTTCGGTGGGCATATTTTGCCAGGATGTTTGGTAGATGCGACGGCTGAGCTTGTATTAGTTGCGGTGGAAAATGGAGTGCTTAGAAGAGAATTCGATAAGCAAAGAAATCTTTACCTCTGGGCCTTTGAAGAGTAGTTATGTGGCTCCAAAGCAAGCTATTCTCCAAGGTTATTGCAGAATTTTCCTTAATCTGATACCGTGCCCTCCTGGATAATAGAAGTCTTTTAAGCGTTCAATCTCAACAAAACCTAATTTTCGATAAAGTTCACGTGCAGCCACGTTGTCAGTTTTTACTTCTAAATAACAATTTTTGACTCCTTCGTTTCTAAACGCCTGTGTCAAATCCTCGAGTAGCCTCTTTCCAACTCCTTTTCTACGAGCCTTCGAGGCAACATCCAAGGTGAGGACGTGACCAATTTTCTCATTTTCTTTTTCATAAATCAATCCAATGATGAAACCAACAATTTCACTATTTACCTGCGCTAAAAGGCAAATTGAATTTGAGTGCCTCAAAAGAGACGCTATTTGTTTCTTCGAAAAAGCTTCAACGGTGAAGCATTCTTTTTCGATGCTGTAAAGCTTTTCTAAGCCATCGACTTTTGCCCTTTTCACTATAATTGACATTAATATCTGCTCTTTTCTCTAGCTAAGATAAGCTCTCCACTTAAAGCTAAGCTTAATTTTGGGTTTTCGATAAGCAGATATCAGTCTAGAAAAGTGCTATGTTCGCCAAAGTTTCTTTTAAACAGTACACGAATATCATATTTGATGCCTTTATTTCCAAAGTATAAAAGATGGTTTTTACATTTATTCTTGCAATCGGCGGCACCAAATTTTGGAATTAAAACCTTCGCCTTCATTTTGTTTTTGATAAGTTGATTTACTTTGCATTCTATTTTCTCTTTGCTTGAAACGGCGGCAATGGCTTCTATGTTAGCATTCTTGTTGGCAAGTAGAAAATCAATGTGCCAATGTTTCCTTTTTAAAGTTTTTAGATGTCTTGCAAGTCTGTTGGGCAAACTGGTTGCACCCCTTCCGAGAGCCGAACCTGTATAAACATAGTATCCTGATGAGAATGTCTTTATGCCGAGCCTTCCCACACTTATTTTTAGTTTGTCTGATACAAAAATTATTAATGTATAAGTCCCTTTTTCAGGTAGTTTTTTAAAAAGGACACGTGGCTGCTCCTTGACTAGGTGTTGAAAAACCAATGTCTTCAGCATTGTAGTGAAGTGTTTCATCAATTTCTAATTTATACCGTTGAAGCTCATAAGGTATGCGGAAACATTAAAAAGAACTAGGTGGCAATTGAATAGAAAGCTGCGAGTGGAAAACTGATGAGTGGCGAAAAAGAAGATCCAATTAAACTTCACAAGCAAGGCAACACTCTGTGCGACACAGGCCAATATGAGGAGGCTGCAGAGAAATTTCTTCAATCTTCGGAGCTCTACGAAAAGAAAGGCAATTTTTTCGACGCTTCGAACATGTTGTTCAAGGCTGGCGAATGCAGTTTCATGTTGAAAGATTACAAAACCGCTATTGAACGCTTCAATAAGTCTGCTGAAATTGCCTTCAAAAAAGGATTCGACCGCTTTGGTGTCAGCGCCTTAGAATACGCTCTGGATTGCTACAAGGCATTAGGAAAAGAGAAAGATAAAGAAGTTGTAGAGTTGCAGAAGAAAATAAAGAATGTTAAAAAGAAACTTGCCTCACAGCTATTCTGAAAGCTAAGCTGGGAACGCTTATGTTCAGTTAAGGTATCTTTTTCTTTTGAAAGCGATTTGCATGTCATCCCTATTCCGAACTTTAGCAGAACTTTGCGAAAAATTAGAGTCAACAACAAAACGTAAAGCCATGGTCAGCTGGGTTGCTTCTTTTATCCTACGACTCGAAACTGAAGAGATTGAGCCGGCAATATCAATGTTGATGGGTAGAGTTTTTCCAAAGTGGGATCAACGGGTTCTAGAAATTAGCTGGGCAACCCTTAGCATGATAATCCGAAAAATAACCAACATTGATAGTGACACGTTTTCCCGAGCCTTTGGGAAAACTGGCGATGTAGGTGACGCAACCAAAATGGTGTTTGAAGAAGGTAAAATTAGAAAGCAAGCTACACTTTTCCAAAAGCAACTGACGATACTTGAGGTTCACCGTGCTTTTGAAGCCATCGCAGAGACAACTGGAACAGGTTCAAGAGAAAAGAAGGAAAGATTGCTAGCAACATTATTGGGCTCCGCAACGCCCCTTGAGGCTAAATACATTGTGAAAGTGTTAATTGGCGAAATGCGAACAGGCTTCCACGAAGGCTTGATGGAGCTTGCAGTAGCCCAAGCTTTCAAAGTTCCCCTCAATGTTATTCGAACTGCAAGTATGTTAACAGGCGATATAGGTGAAGTTGCTACTATAGCGAAGATTAAAGGAAAAGAAGGCTTGCTCAAATTGGGGTTCAAGATTTTTAGACCGATAAAACCTATGATGGCACAGATGGCTGCAACTGTTGCTGAAGCTTTAAAGGAGCATGGCGGAAAAACAGCGTTAGAATACAAGTTGGATGGCGCTCGCATTCAAATTCACAAATCAGGAAATACAGTGAAGATTTTTAGTCGGCGATTAACAGATGTGACAGAAAGCCTCCCAGAAATCGTTGAACTTATTCAGGATGAAATTAAGGTAAGTGAAGCTGTTTTAGAAGGTGAAGTTATCGCTGTCGGCAAAGATGGAAGTCCAATGCTTTTTCAACATCTTATGCGTCGCTTCAGAAGAATCCGTAAAATCAAACACGTAGCAGAAGAAATTCCAGTTCAAATTTATCTCTTCGACGCACTGTACCTTAATGGTCGAAGCTTCATTAACGAAGCGTATACAAAGCGAAGGAAAAAATTAGCAGATGTTGCCGGGGTGATTCCGTTAACAAAACAAATTATTACTCAAGATATTGAGAAGGCTGAAGAATTTTTGAAAGAAGCCGTTGAAAAGGGTCATGAAGGTTTAATGGCGAAGAAACTCGATAGTCTCTACACGCCTGGGATTCGCGGCAAAAGATGGTTTAAAATCAAAAAGGTTCTTGAACCCCTTGACTTGGTTATAGTGGCAGCAGAGTATGGATATGGACGTAGACATGGTTGGCTTTCAGACTATTACCTTGCCGCTCGAGATAAAGAAACTGGCGAACTGCTACCAGTTGGGAAGACTTTCAAAGGTTTAACTGACGCTGAAATTATCGAAATGACCCGACGGTTGAAAAAGCTAGCTATTAAAAAAGCGGGGCACCGAGTTATTGTTAAGCCAAAAATTGTGGTAGAGGTCGCTTACAACGAAATCCAAAAAAGCCCCAAATATAAATGTGGCATGGCTCTTCGTTTTGCTAGAATTACTAGAATTCGTGACGACAAAAGCCTCGAAGAGGTGGATACCCTTCAGAAAGTTAAGGAAATCTACGAAAGGCAATTCGAGAAGAAAGCGCGATACTAGTGCACTTTACGCAAGCAAAAAGAACACACTCCAATTTGGTGCAAAACATAGCAAAGAAGAAACTACAAATGCGAAAAGCTTACTGTCATTTCTTTTCATAAAATAACTTAAAAACACCAAAACTAGTCACAGGTTGTTCTACGCACTGATAATGATAATGGCAAACCATAAAGTCTACTTCTTTCAAATATGAGCAACGAAAAAGATGGGGTACGTATGGTTGTAGAGCTACCGCCACAGTTTTTAAGTTGGAACTATTTTCCTAGGCGTGATTTTCTAAAGGCTTTTATAAAAGGAGAATACGAAAAAGACATGAATCTCTTGTTCTTGGAAAGTACCAGACATAATCCGGCTTTATGTACGGCTTTCGTGAAAACAGATGGCACAATCTATGTAAACGCTAAGATAGTGGGCATAGGCTACGTCTTGAAAGAAAGGTTTGTGTCTAAGGCAACAGAAGCCCTAAAGAGACACATAGCATTCGGAGACAAACTTTTGGTTAAAGCTAAAACAAGCAAAGAAAAAAGGAAGGCTATGAAAGAATACCAGAGAAACGGTGTGCTTCTGCTTTTGAAACATATTTACTTGGAACCTGGAGAAGCTTGGCGTAAAGTTGACTTTACGAA
>JBHIEO010000002.1:0-25789 GCA_046760665.1 Bathyarchaeia archaeon | reverse complement strand
CGATGTTTCGTGTAACATTGTTCATGTATATTATCATATTAGAACAAGATTGCATGTACAGCCCAGCATAATTTTCTGTGATTAGGTTTTCCGAGATTAAGCTGTTTAAAGAGTGGTGGGTACCTATTCCATAGCCTTTGAATTTGATTATCTCCCTATCGAAGTGGGAAGGATTTCCAATTACATCGTATCCTTGAACTTTGATTATGTAGCGGCCTCTTGGGGGGTCGAAAAGATACACTATGGCGTCTTTGCCTCGAACTGCAAATCCGACAAATTCGTCATATTGGGCTACGTTATCTTGATTTTCATCGTAGAAGAGACCTAGAACTAACTCTACTACATCGGAGTGACCAAACACTTTTACGCAAAGAACTGGTGTTTCCGCAGTTAACTCTAGAAACTCTGTGTAGCTACCATTAATGAGGTCGTATAAATATCGCCAGACAGGAAAAGCTGGTGGATCTTGATAAACTTCCAAATTAGTTGCAACGTCTGTTTCTTGTATACCGTTTAATTTGAAAATGTTGGAAGATATCGTGTTACCGTTGCTTTTCAAATCTAAACCTACTTGACCGTTAGCGATCGTAAATTCTTTGATGCTCACATTCGCTGCTGTTACTGAAACAACAGTACCAGTTTGGTTACCATCAATTATTGTGGTATTTCTACCTTCTCCGAGGAGCAAAACAGTCTTGTTTACAACCACATGTTCATAGTATGTTCCATTTCTAACAAATATGGTGTTCCCTTCATTTGCGTTGTTTATGGCTTCTTGAATTGTCGAATAATCATCTGGAACAGTAAGTATACCAGCCTTACTTGGTTGAACACTAAATGCTGATGTTAACATGCTGATTAGCAGTGGAATCAACATAGTTATTAAGTCTATTATGCCTATTCTCTTCACTATTTTTCCCAAACATAATACGTCCTACAAACTACTATTTTTGAATTGACCAAAATCTTAAAGTTAAGGTCTTCTTTAACGTGAACAAAAGGGGCCGGTAGATCAGTCTGGTATGATCGCCGCCTTCGCAAGGCGGAAGCCGCGGGTTCAAATCCCGCCCGGTCCACATTTTATCGCCTTTTTATCTGTGCTTTAACTAAATTTTGCAAACAAAGCGGGGCTGCATTTACATGTTTTTCGTCACCGTATTGTTTACAGAAGCTCAATGTAGATTTAGATCTCAGTTAAATTCTCCGCTTGCGTAGATAGAAGAACCAGTAGTAGTTCAAATCCTTCTCTTTTCACTGAAACAAGAGTTCGAACCTCTCCCGGGCTACCATTAGTGCTGAGGTTGGAGCGATACCCATAGGCCACGAAGTTATTATCATAGCTGGAACATGCTGGCTCGGCGGAGGAGCCGATTGCACAATCGTAGTTAAACCATCAGTCATTCCAAGAACAACGGATGTTGAGAGAGGCTTAGAAGTTCGCGAAATAATAGCAATAACAAACAGTCATGTTGTAAAAACATGAGACTACGTTTAGAACCCTATTAAATAAGGGTTCAAGCTGGGTATATCCCTTTACGGTCACGAGGCTTTCTTTGATGCCATATGGAGATGAGGAGGACAAATTTACGACACTATTGGGGTTTTCGGAAAGGAAAGAAAATAAGTCGCAGCTCTGATAATTCGATCCTTCTATTTTCGTACTTTATATGATATAAGATGGAGGTTTTGACTTCTTAAAACTTAGCGAACAAGAAAATGGGCTTCGACAAAGTGATCACATTTCAAAAGTTTTATTACTATTTGCACTTCTCCATTAGAGCACAAGAGGAGGAAAATTTTGGTAGTTGAAAAGTTGAAAAAAATTGCGGTAATTGGTTCTGGAGTAATGGGTCATGGAATTGCCCAAATTTTTGCAATGAGTAGATACGAAGTTACAATGGTTGACATAAGCGACGAAATTCTTCGAAAGGCCTTGGAAAAGATAAAATGGAGTTTAAACAAATTTACTGAAAAGAGAAGGATTAGACACGAAGACGCAAATGCAGCGTTTTCACGGATAAACACAACAACCAGCTATGAACAAGGAGTAAGAGATATAGATCTTGTTGTTGAGGCGTGTCCGGAAAATATGGAATTGAAGAAGAAAATCTTTGCCACACTGGATTCAATTGCTCCCCCCCGTGCACTATTCGTATCCAATACATCAACATTAAGCATAACAGAAATGGGCAAGGCAACACAACGCCCAGAAAAGGTCGCTGGAATGCATTTCTTTAATCCGCCTCAATTGATGATGCTAGTTGAAATAATCAAAGGCGAAAATACAGGTGAAGAAACAATTACCACTTTAGTAGAGCTTGCCAAAAACCTTAGAAAAACACCTGTGATCGTTAGGAGAGATGTGCCGGGTTTTATAGTAAACAGAATTCTTGGAGCTGTATTCAACGAAGCTTTCTGGGCTCTCCAAAGGGGCGAAGCGACGAAAGAAGGGATAGATGCTTCAATAAAATATACTGGTGGATTTCCAATGGGGTGGTTTGAATTAGCTGATTTTGTTGGATTAGACATAGCCTACGAAGTTGGAAAAATATTGTACGAAGCCTACGGAGAACGTTTCAAACTATGTTCAGAAGTAATTAACTCTCTCATAAAAGGGCATAAATTTGGACAGAAAACTGGCATTGGATTTTACGACTGGACGAAGGGCAGACCGAGAATACCCTTTAACATGTTGAATGAGTATGATGTCGACAGGTCATGGGCAGTTGCAGTGAACGAAGCTGCATGGCTTATTCATGATGACGCTGCAAACCCGGAAGACGTTGATACTGGAATGAAGCTTGGAACATATTGGCCTTCAGGTCCATGTGAATACGCAGACAGAATAGGCTTAGACACCATACTCAACAAGCTTAAGGAGCTTTATGCCAAGTATAGTATGGAAATGTATAAACCCTGTCCAGTGCTTGAGGAATATGTGAGCAAAGGCTGGACTGGAAAGAAAGCGGGGAGGGGGTTCTATAAATATGGAGTTTGAATTGAGTGAAGAACAAATCGAGATAAAGAATGCTGTTAGAGAGTTTTGCGAAAAAGAGTTCAAACCTGAACTAGCCTTAGAACTTGATAGAAAGGAAGAGTTTCCCTTAAAATTATACAAGAGCGCAGCAAAGCTTGGGTACACAAGTATGTTTTTTCCAGAAAAATACGGCGGACAAGGATATGGTCTCTTAGAAACCTGCATAGTCATTGAAGAAATGTGCCGAGCAGATTCATCCTTAGGAGTGGCTGTTTCAAGTGGAAACTTTGGAAGCGAATTAATTCTTGATCATGGCACTAAAGAACAGAAAGAGAAGTATCTGCCGCCTATATGCAAAGGTGATTACCTGTCTGCTGCGGCTTTCACAGAGCCAAACATTAGTGGGAGCGACATAACACGCATGGAAACCACAGCTATTAAATATGGAAAGGAATGGTGGATAAACGGCACAAAAACCTTCATCACAAACGCCACAACAGCCGATTTTATACTTGTCCTAACTCAAACAGACACAAAAATCAGGCCTACATACAGAGGGGAAACACTGTTCGTGGTCGAAAAAGGAAGCCAAGGACTAGAAACTACAAAGTTACATAATAAAATGGGAATTAGATGTTCAATAACAGGCGAAGTCAACTTCAATAATGTTAAAGTTACTGACTGGAACATCGTTGGCGAACTAAACAGAGGATTCTACCACTCCATGGAGTTTTTTGACAAGACGAGAGTAGGCGTGGCTGCTCAAGCTATAGGCATGGCTCAAGGAGCATGGGAGATAGCGTTCAAGTACTCTAAAGAAAGAGAAGCCTTCGGAAGACCAATAATGCAACATGAAGCAATAGGGTGCACCCTCGCCGAAATTGCGACAAAAATAGAAGCGGCAAGATGGCTAACCTACAGAGCTGCATGGCTTATTGACACGGGAAAGATGGATCCAATGGCAACAGCTATGGTGAAACTCTACGCGAGCAAGATTGCGATGGAGGCAACAGACTTTGCCATTCAAACATTGGGAGGTTATGGATACTTGGGCGAATATCGCGTTGAGAGATATCACAGAGATGCAAAAATAACAGAAATCTACGAAGGAACGAGCGAAATTCAGAAGCTGACAGTGCTCAAATATCTTTTAAGGAAATTCTAAAAGCATAAACGACAAACCATATATGAATAGAAGGTCAGCGTAGACAGGGTGATGTTTGTTGAGTAAAGCATATGAAACCATAAAGTTGGAAAGAGAAGAAAGCATATTATGGGTAGTAATAAACCGTCCTCACCGATTAAACGCTTTTAATGATGTTTTGATGGACGAGCTTTCAGATGCATTAGACACCGCCGAAAGAGATCCTTCCGTGAAATGTTTAATAATAACCGGCGAAGGCGACAGATCCTTCAGTGCTGGCGCAGACTTGACGATGTTTTCAAAGGCAACACCTGTAAAGGCTGAAGAATTTTCGAGGATTGGACAGAAAGTTTTTGGTAAAATAGAAGAAATACCTAAGCCTGTTATTGCAGCAATAAACGGTTTTGCCCTTGGCGGTGGACTAGAACTAGCGTTGACATGCGACTTCAGAGTTGCTGCAGAACACGCAGAGCTTGGAAGCCCAGAAATAACTTTAGGTCTTATACCTGGATGGGGCGGAACCCAAAGACTAGTCAGAATTATAGGTTTAGCGAGAGCCAAAGAGCTGATAATGTTAGGAAAAAGGCTCAAAGCGGAAGAAGCATTGAAAATAGGATTAGTAAACAAGATTGTGAACTACGATAAGCTTAAAGACGAGGTTAGAGAATTAGCCAAAAAACTCTCCGAAGGACCTCCAGTAGCTTTAAAATACGCAAAATATGCGCTAAACTTTGGAACCCAGGTATCATTAGAAGCAGGATTACGTTTAGAATCAGGTCTAATGGGATTGACGTTTTCTACCGAAGACCTCAAAGAGGGCGTAGAAGCTTTCATGTCAAGAAAAAAAGCAGAGTTCAAAGGAAAATAAACCCCTGATCTTTTCTATAATTAAACGCGAAACGAAGTGGCAGTTATGAAGAAAGTAGCTATTATAGGCGTTGGAAGTTCAAAATTCGGCGTTAGAAACGACGTAAATCTGGTAGAGTTAGCCTTTGAGGCTGTAAAGCCTTCTATTGAAGACGCTGGTATATCGTCGAACGATGTTGAGTTTGTTGCTCTAGGGACGGTAGGAGCTGGAGCGTGGTATGAGGAACCTCTTCCCGCTGTCGTCGCTGCCGAATACTGCGGGTTAACAAATGCAGGCTTAGTTCGCTGTGAAGCAGCGTGTGCAAGTGGTAGTGCAGCGTTCCACACAGCCTATTCAACTGTGGCAAGTGGACGGGCTGAAATAGCCATGGCATTAGGCATCGAAAAAATGAGGGAAATCGATGCTTCTGCGGCTATGGAATGGATTGGGAGAGGTGGATACTATTTATGGGAATTTCATAACTTCGGATTGACATTTCCTGCGTATTATGCGTTATACGCTAATGCTCACATGGCTAAGTATGGGACAACAGAAGAGGATTTAGCATTAGTAGCTGTTAAAAATCACAAGTACGCTTTATTAAACCCAATAGCACACCTTCAAAAAAAGATAACAGTTGACGATGTGTTGTCTTCTCTAGTAATAGCTTGGCCGTTAAAACTGTATGATAGTTGTCCAATAACAGACGGCGCTGCATGCATACTTCTTGCTTCAGAAGAAAAAGTGAAGCAACTAAAAGTCGATACACCTGTATGGATTGCTGGGATAGGCTATGCTGCTGGAACAGCAAACTTAAGCAAAAGAAAAGATTATGTTGGGCTAGAAGCAAGCGTGCTAGCGTCTCAAAGAGCGTACAAAGTTGCCGGAGTTACGCCGAACCTGATTGACGTAGCTGAAGTTCACGACTGCTTCACGATAGCTGAAATAATAGCTTACGAAGACATCGGCTTATGTAACAAAGGCGAAGGTGTCAAGTTAATCCGTCAAGGACAAACCGAGATAGGAGGAAAAATAGCTGTGAACGTCGATGGAGGTCTAAAAGCAAAAGGACACCCTATAGGCGCAACGGGTTGTTCGATGATATATGAGCTAACTAAGCAGCTCAGAGAAGCTGTTGAAAAAGGAAGACAAGCTCCGTTGAAAAACTATATTGCATTAGCCCATAATATAGGTGGAACAGGACATTACTGTTATGTAACAATATTAAGGAGATAAGCACGTTTTGATGCCTTCAATAAAATCCAGAGAAATAACGGTTGTACAAAACATACCTGTAAGCAAAACTTTAAAGTTTTGGGAAGGCTTGAAGCTAGGAAAAATTTACGCAACCAAATGCAGAAAATGCGGAAAGCTGCTTTTTCCACCTGCTGCAGACTGCTCAAACTGTTTATCATCTGAAATGGATTGGGTTGAACTTAGCAGCGAAGCTAAAATTGAAACATTCACGCATGTGGTAATTAGACCAACATCCTTTCAACAAAATAAACCATACACAGTTGCAATTGGCAAGCTGAAAGAAGGCGTAAAAGTGCTTGCTTGGCTGACAGGTTTTAAGCTATCAGAAATTAAAATCGGCATGAAAGTTAAACTCGTTGCTAAGGTTACGCCTGAAGGAAATCCAACATATGAGTTTATTCGTTTGAAGACAAAAATAGGCCTACCTTAAATGTTATTGAGTGTTTGAATTTTCGCTGTTAGCCATTTGTGGAAAATATTATTACTTCTAAACTTTACCTATATTTAAATAGGATGATTTATGTCTTTTAAAAGGAAGAAGAACAAAGAGAAGCCTTGGTTCAAATTTTGGCCTGAAGGGGTTCCCAAACATATCGAATATCCTGAAGTTCCACTTTCTAATTTTTTGGAAAAAACCGCAGAAAAATATCCTGACAACACTGCAATCGTGTATTTTGATAGAAAAATCACTTACAAAGACTTGAACTTGGCATCTGACAAATTTGGAACGGCGCTTAGTGACTTGGGTGTAAAAAAAGGAGATAAGGTAGCCATTTTTCTGCCAAACACACCTCAATTCGTAATCGCGTACTATGGTGCTGTGAAAATCGGAGCAGTTGAAACAGCTGTAAGCCCGTTGTATAAGGAGCGTGAAGTGAAACATCAGCTGAATGATTCAGAAGCCGAAACAATAGTGGTTCTTGATTTGCTTTACCCAATTATAGAAAAAGTTTGGAAGAAAACAAAACTGAAAAGAGTAATTGTAACAGGTTTGAAGGATTATATGTCTAAAACCAAAGCTGTCCTAGGCACTTTGTTGAGAAAAATTCCAATCTACAAAGTTAAACGCAAACCAAACATTTACTTCTTCCGAGAACTGTTGAATAGATATGAGGCAAAACCTCCAAAGGTAAAAATTAATCCAAAGGAAGACTTAGTGGCTCTCCAATATACTGGAGGAACTACTGGAGTTTCGAAGGGTGCCATGCTAACACACATGAATCTAGTTTCAAACGCTGTTATGTGTGTTGAGTGGCTTAGAGGCACAGAGGGTGAAGAAACTTTTCTGGACGTACTGCCATTATTCCACATTTATGGAATGACAACCGGTATGAATGCCCCTATATACCTTGCTGGAAAAATGGTCATGCTTCCACGCTTCGATCCAGTAAGTACTTTACGAGCCATCCAAAAGCACAAGGTTACAGTTTTTTGTGGAGCACCGACATTGTATTCAATGTTATTGGCGCATCCAGATTTCGGTAAATATGATTGCACGTCTATCCGCTTCTGTATTTCAGGTTCGGCTCCGCTTCCACCAGAAGTTCAAAAGAAGTTTATGAAAGTAACAGGCGGTGTTCTTGTAGAAGGCTATGGATTAACAGAATCATCCCCAGTTACACATTGCAATCCGCTTGATAGGTCAATGAAAACTGTAAAAATAGGTTCTATAGGTTTACCATGGCCGGACACAGACGCGAAGATTATGGACATAGAAAAGGGAGAAAAGGAACTTAAACCTGGTGAAATCGGGGAACTTATAGTTAAAGGTCCACAAGTCATGAAAGGTTACTGGAAAATGCCAGAAGAAACAGCTTACGTTCTTCGAAATGGGTGGCTTTACACAGGTGATGTTGGGAAAATGGATGAAGATGGATACTTTTACGTTACAGATAGAAAGAAAGATCTTATCAAATACAAGGGTTATAGCGTTTATCCAAGGGAAATTGAGGATTTACTTTATGAACATCCAGCAGTGAAACTATGCGGAGTTGTTGGCAAGCCAGACCCCATTGCGGGCGAAATTCCGAAAGCGTTTGTTGTGTTAAAAGAAAAAATGACAGCAACAGAAGACGAGATTATTGAATTTGTTAAAAAAAGAGTCGCACCTTACAAAGTAGTTAAAGAAGTAGAGTTCCGAGCTGAACTGCCAATGACTTTAGTAGGCAAAGTGTTGAGAAGAGTACTACAAGAAGAAGAAAGAAAAAAGGCGGGAAAAACCTAAGGCCTTTTTTGTCCTGTTTTGGGCTATTTACGTGACTTAAGTTCTCTTAATTTCATTATTGTTTTTTTATCAATGTCTAGACTTAAAGTTTCAATGTTATCCTCCCAGAAAATCTCTTGAGCTGATTTACAAACTAAGTTGCCATGATAATTTGTAATACGAAAACAATATGCATTTTGTCTTTCACCATTGCTTGCAACATAGAAGTTTTTACACACAAATTCAACCTCCTTCACTTCAATACCTAACTCCTCAAGCATCTCTCTCTTCAACGCGTCTTCTATACTTTCACCTTTTCTAACATGACCCCCTGGCAAACACACAATACCAGGATCAACTTCTTCATCCAATCTACGGCGCTCAACCAAAAACTTGTTTCCATCTAATATTATTCCAACAACAACATCAACGTTTTCCAATTATAGTCCTTCCATTCCTCCATTAGACAAGGTAAATCATCGGATGCAAAATTTAAACCTTAACTACACCAGCCTTTACTCATATCTTCTTATATTCAACCTTAAACAAAAATTATAAAGTAAATGTAATAATTGGATAACTGAAAGAAGGTGTTTTAGTTGATTAAAGTAGAAAAGAAACGGACCGCAGACATTGTTGTGCAAGGCGGTGTAGCTATAGCCGCAGGGATCATAATAGTCGCAGCGTTGTATTTACCTTGGTTATCCACAAAAAACACGGCAATTTCTGGATTAACAAAAGCCGAAGATCAAGCAGCGGTCGCCATTCCAATGACTTTAATTCTCCTTGCAGTTCTAACAATCTTCGGCGGAATCATACATATTGCCGGTTATGAAGTTGGAATAAAACTAGCAACAGTAGCGTCAGCTATAGCCTTTTTCATATCTGTTATGGTGATAATTGTCACCCTTGTTGGTGCAAACAATTTGGAGGGGAACACGCTTAATCTTCTAATCGGACCTTGGATAGGTGTTGCAGGAGCAATATTCGGCGCCATCAGTTCGAAACTTGAACGGAAATGACAGAAATAAACAATTGCAAAACTTTAATCTATATAACTAGCTCCTATTTTCTCGTTAGTCACAGGCTACTCTTTTAAAACGTGTAAATTTAAAAACACCTTTCTCTTAGGTAATATATAGGGGAAAGAGCTATGAGTGGGAGTATGAGAGGCGAATTACGAGAGAAAAAACCCAAGCCTCTAACTAAGAAGGAAAGAAAAGCTAGAAAAAAGAAAAGAAAACTTGCGAGGTTACAGAAACAGAAAAGTAGATAGATGTAAAGTTAGGTTTTCAAGTCGAGCGTAGCCTTCATCATTTCTTCATCTATAGGCACCATTTTGAAGCCTTTTTTCGTACACAAACGGAACATTTTGAGGTTCCTTGACATGATGTCGCCGCAGATGTTTTCTAGTTCCATGTCTTTGCCAATTTCAATAATGTAATCCACTAGTTTGGACCCCAGCCCAAGTCCTTGCCACTGGTCTCCTACAACAACCGCGAACTCTCCACTTTTCCGTCCAGGCTGCAAAATAAGTCGAGCGACGCCTATTATTTTTCTTTTTTTACCCTTTTTCCTTTCAGCTACTATGGCGATTTCTCTGTTGTAGTCTATGTTGCAATATCTGGTCAAAGTGTCATGAGACATTTCTCTGATTACTTGGAAGAATCGGAAACGCATTGTTTCTTCAGAGAAAGATTGAAACAGTTCGTGGAGGAGTTTTTCGTCTTCAGGCCTTATGGGACGTAAAACTACAGGTATTCCATTCTTCAGTTTCCATTGGGTGGTGTATTTTTTTGGGTATGGAATAATTACCAAGTGTTCGTGGAGTTGAACTTCTGCTAAAATTCTCTCCTCATCTACCACTATACGAGTGTCGACAGCAACAGCATCATTTTTGTCGACTATAAGTGGGTTTATATCGATTTCTTTTATTTCAGGAAAGTCTATTACAAGCTGAGAAAACTTCACTAAGATTTCTTCCAAAAGTTTCAGGTTGACATGATGATCTTCTGATTCAATGAGTTTGTAAATGGCTGTTTTCTCCATCAACCTTCTTGCGAGCACTTGGTTCAACGGTGGAAATCCTGTGCTCACATCTTTCATTAACTCAGCAGCTACTCCTCCTATTCCAAACACGATGACAGCCCCAAATTGTGGGTCTTTCTTCGAACCTAGTAACAGCTCATATCCTTTCTTCTTAACCATTGGTTGAAGTATTACACCTTCAAATTCTGCTTTGTGCTTTTTGACTCTCTGAACCAATTTTTCAAAGAGCTCTTCAATTTCTTCTTCTGACCGCACGTCAAGTATAACTCCTTGAATTTGCGATTTATGGGTTATCTGTGGCGAGAGGGCTTTCATAACGACAGGATATCCAATTTTTGAGGCAATTTTAACAGCTTCTTTAGGAGTCTGGGCCACCAAAGACTTTATTGTCGGAATTTTATAAGCTTGAAGAAATTGCTTTGATTCAGGATCTGTTAGTACTTTACGTCCTTCATTGAACGCTTTTCGCAACACTTCTCTGAGAAATTCTGGAATCGACAATTCTATTGAGAGTTCTTCAGGCGTCTCATAAAGAAGCTCGAGGTTTTGGGCGTAGCTCCACATGTACATGAAAGTAGAAACTGCTTGTTCAGGCGTTGTAAAGGCTGGAATGCCGTTTTTACGCAAAATGCTTCTAGCTTTCCAACAGCCGTTTTCGCCCATTAAGGAAGTTAAGATAGGTTTGGTGGTTTTTTTGGAGAGTTCAACTATTGTCTTTGCGGTTTCGACTGGATCAGATGCACCTTGGGGAGTGTAAATAATTAGGAAGCCGTCGCTGTTTGGATCTTTAAAGCATATTTCCATGACCTTTCTAAATCTATCAGTAGTGGCTTCTTCCATAATATCAATAGGATTCAATTTGCTGCAGTAAGGGGGCAAAACTTCGTATAAAGCTTGAACAGTTTCATCGCTCAACGGGGAGAGTTTGCCACCTTTAGCTATCAAGGCATCAGTCGCCATAATTCCAGGTCCTCCAGCGTTGGTGATGATGGTGAGGTTTGAACCTTTCGGGTTTGGTTGCATGGCTAGTGTTTCTGCACAGTTAAAGAGGTCACTTATTGCTTCGACGCGAACAATTCCAGCACGTCTGAAAGCGGCATCGTAAACGGCATCTTCTCCGCATAGGGCGCCTGTGTGGCATATTGCTGCTTCCGAGCTTTCACGGAATCTTCCAGCTTTCACAACCACAATTGGTTTAGCTTGAGCAAAACCTCTTGCTGCGCTCATGAATTTTCTCGCATTCTTGATGGACTCAATATAAAGCACAATACTTTTTGTTTGAGGATCGGTTCCAAAGTAGTCAATCAAGTCTCCGAAGTCTACATCCAGCATCGAACCAACTGAAACCACTGCGCTAAATCCAACATGGGCTTCTGAAGCCCAGTCTAAGACAGAGGCACATAACGCAGCGCTTTGAGAAATAAACGCTATTTTTCCCGGGTTAGCTGCTTTGTTCGCAAAGGTTGCATTTAACTTAATTCTTGGACGCATCACACCGAGGCTGTTAGGGCCGATTATGCGCATGTTGTAGTGGTTCTTGAGTTCAAGAATTTTTTTCTCAAATCTTTTCCCTTCTTCTCCAGTTTCTTTGAAGCCTGCGGAAATAATTATGAGACCTGAAACTCCTGCTCTTCCACATTCTTCTACAATTTGGGGTACAGTGTGCGCGGGAGTTGCTACGATCGCCAGGTCTACTTGTCGCGGAATTCTTTCTATTGTTGGGTAGGCAGTTATACCTTGGATAATGGGTCTGAAGGGGTTAACAGGGTAAACTGCTCCTTTATATCCTACTCCAATCAAGTTTCGAAGCAATTTAGCGCCTACAGAGCCTTCACGGTCACTTGCTCCAATAACGGCTATTCTTCTAGGATTAAAGAGTTTATCGAGTTTTTCAACACCCACTTTTGAAGTTTCCTCCACTTAACAAAACCCTTTATTCTATGTAAAAGTACATTTTTACCTTAATAAATGGGCTATTTTAGAACGATAATTTAGAAAAACGAAAATCAAAAACTATTCTATTAAAACCTCAAAGGTGGAGATTAGGGTGGGATTGCTTTTTCAGTTGGCATCTGTGGGTTTTGCTTTAGTTGTCTAAGAAGTAGAGTTTTCTGTAGTCGATGTGGTTGATGGATTGTTGATCTGCCAACTTCCTATATCTAATAGCTGTAGGATATAAATCTAGCTTCTGCAACATCAGCCCCCATAGGAGACACGTGAATAAAAACTACAGGAGATTAATAGAGCCAAAGTTGAAACAAACTTCAAAATTCCACTCCTGTCGAAAATATTAGTGCAGGAAATAACACGATGTATAGGATGTGTCTCATGCTTCGGGTAGTTTTTGTAGTTTGGCAAGCGTCATATCTTTTGCTTCTTTGTAAGCAATTTTATAGTCGAAGATTCCTTTCGAAGACTCCACGGCAGCTTTAAACAGTCGAGCTTCAACCTTATTTTTGAAAGTACCTATTGATATCGCTCCGATTCCCCAAACTTTTGGAAGAATTTCTACGCCCTCATCTGTTGATTTTAATCCTTCTACACCAAGAGGTGGAACCGCGTTTACATCTGCAACTATTCTGCACCGTTTCCCATATTCTCTTAAAATCTTCAACGGCAACAATTGCACTTTTGCTGCTCCCGCTGCCACTATTATATCACTGTTTTCTATAGCCTTTCCAACTTCAGTTGACGTTTCAGCTTTCCTTCCTACAGCCCTTTTGTCACCAATTTCCTCGTTTATTTTTTCGGAGACCATGGTTGCTCGGGCTAAATTTCTCGAAGTAACGACAACATTTGCGTTTTCCGTAGCGTACAAACGTGCTGCAGTTTGACCGACGGGTCCAGTCCCTGCTAAAACTGTAACTGTTTTCCCATCGAAACCATCAAACCCCTTTTTCATCGACCACAAAAAAGTTTTTGCTACGACTGCAGACGCAGTTGTGTAGGCGCCTCTGGGGTCTACTATTATGCTAAGTTCAAATGGTGGAAACATATTTTTCTTTGCTACCGAAAGAATTTCCAAAGCTTTGTCAACGTCGTCTCCTCCAATGAATATCTTTGTATATTTCGCACCTTCGGGTCCTCGAGGAAACATGGCGTCTTGAATTAAACGTCGGGCATTGTCTGGCGTGACGTTGCTGTAATGAAAAATCTGTGCATCAGGAAAGAGATCGACGGCTGTCAACATGTCGAAGGGGCTTGTATGCGTATCTGTGTCCAAAAAAATTATCACTGTTTTTAGAGTTTTCTTAGACAAGTTCAATTACCCCTATTTTCTTTAAAGTGTGGGAATATTTCGTTGGCAATTATGTTAATTGATTTTCGTACGTTCGAGCCAATAGGCGAGCCTACTACGATTTGGTTGACTCCTGCTTTAGTTAGCTTTTCAATTTTTTGTATGCAGATTTCAGGAGTGCCACAGATTGAAAAAGCTTCTATCATATCGTTAGTAACTTGCGCAAAAGCTTCTTTCCATTGTCCTTGCACTATTGAATCTCTTATAGAGTGTGCTTTCTCAACGGAGACACCGTGTCTTTCCAATATCATTTTGGGGCAGCCTCCTACGATATAAGCCACTACTGGAACAACAGCTTTGACTGCTTTTTCCATCTCCGATGCCACAGAGAAAGATGTATAAGCAGCAATCTCCAAGTCCTCAACTTTTTTTCCAGCTTGTTCTGCTCCTTTTCTGACGAAAGTCATGGCGTTTCCAATGTCTCTGGGATGGGAGGCATTAATTAATATGCCATCGCCTATTTCTGCAGCTAACATCAGCATTTTTGGACCTTGAGCCCCTACAAATATTGGAATTTCGTCGGGAGTGTGGAAGTTCATTTTTGCTCCTGAAATTTTGAAGATTCGCCCCTGTATTTTCACTTTTTTCCCTAGAGAAATTTGTCGAATAATGCTCACAGCTTCGCGAATTGTGCTTAGCGGCTTGCTCTGTTCAACATTAAGCATTTGCAGGGTAGTTTTATCCCCAGCACCGAGTCCACAGATTACTCTTTTTGGTGCAACTTCGCTTAGTGAAGCTATAGCTTGACCTGTTGCAATAGGGTGTATGAGATATGGGTTTGTAACTCCAGGTCCGAACTTTATTTCATTTGTGTAAGTAGCCACGATAGCGAGTGTAACATATACGTTTCTGTTGTTGAAGTGGTCAGTTATCCAAAGATAGTCAAAACCAGTTTTTTCTGATTGAATAGCAAAGTATGTGGTTTTCCAGTAGGGGTCTTTGGGAACAAACTCTATTCCAAACTTTACCAAAACAACCGCACTTCCTTATGAAACACCTTCTCTTAGAATTGCAGTAATTTCGGTTAAACCCATCTTAGCTGCTAACTCTATTGTTTTTTCGCGTTCCAACATCATTGATGCTTGGAAGAGACATTGCAGCCCATCTTCAGTATCAAGTTCGTTTTTCTGCCACAATCGGAGGATGGTTTTTGCAAGTTCGCTTGACATTTTTTCTTCGTTTGATGATTTGAGAAGGATGTCAACCAGTTTTTCTGACAGTTTATTCCACAGATTCGAAGGAATTTTCTTGACAATTTTTTCCATTGTTGTGAGGCTCCTTGATGTTAAGTTCAAAGTATTTATCATTATACAATAATAAAGTCTCCGCTATCCTTCTTCCCGAGAGATTTATGTAGGTCTTCCACTCCAAACATAATACTTCAGGCAGGTCTATTATTGCAGTTTCCTAAATTAAACTACAAAGAATCTCTAGAAAAAGACGTAGTCTCAACTCGTCAATGCGTAGGCTGTGCCGCTTGTGTGGTAGTATGTCCTTTCAACTGCTTGGATTACAGCCAAGAACAACCGTTGCTAGTAAAAAAATGTGAAACTTGTGGCATATGCCCTCAAATCTGCCCAAAATATGACTGGTCGTGGTCGAAGATAGAAGAATTTGTATTTGGAAGACAAAGGCAAGAAAATGAAGAATTTGGTATTTACCGCCGTCTTATATTGGCTCAAGCAACTGACAAGAAAATATTGGAAAAGTGTCAAGACGGGGGGGTTGTCACCGCCCTTTTTACCTATGCCTTACAAAATGGCATAATCGAAGGAGCAGCCCTTTCGGGCATCGCGGCAAATAAACCTTTTTATCCGATGCCTAGACTAGCGACAACTTCGCAAGAAGTTTTGGAAAACGCTGGAACCCGATACTCTTACTCGCCAAACATGATAGCCATGCAAGAAGGAGTCAAGCAGAAAAAGAAGAGCTTAGCTTTTGTTGGCACTCCTTGCCAGATTCATGCAATTCGGAAAATACAGATGTTCTCCTTAAAGAAGTATTCCAACCCACTACAATTCATAGTTGGGTTAATGTGTACAGAAAGCTTCACGTATGATGGGCTTTTTGAAAAGCACCTCAAGGAAAGCATGGGTCTTAACTTGAACGATGTTGAAAAGATGAACATCAAAGGAAAAGTTTTAGTGTCCATGAAGTCAGGCGAAGTGAAGAGTGTTTCTTTGACTGAAGCAAAGCAATATACACGAGAGAGTTGCCGTCTTTGCAATGATTTCAGCGCTGAACTGGCAGACATTTCGGCCGGTGGCTTAGGACTTAGTGGCTGGACGTTTGTAGTTCTTCGAACCGAAAAAGGTGCAGAGATTTTTGACGGAGCTTTAGAAGTTGGAATGTTGAGAACGAGATCAGTGAACGAAGAGCCTTATGCACTAACACTCTTGATGAAACTGTCAAAAAAGAAACGACGAAATTCTCCAAGATTTGCAGTAGCTAAGCGTGCTAATTAGATTTTTCATAACACACTACCAAACTTCCCGTTTTGCTCACGTAAAGCCTTATAGCGAACATAGTTGATTTTGTTTAAATTTCAGAGAGATAAAAATGGTGGTTTCACTGTATCTAGTTCTTAAAATTTAGAATCTAAATCAGATATTCATAATCAATTTATACTGTCACTAGGGAGAATTTCACAATTATGAGAGTTGACTGCCTCGAGGAAAAAATCATTGTCCAATTGTGATTTCGAAAGAATTTTGCTTGAAGCAATAGATGAGAGTTTATCTTCGTTAGGACAATCATCGAAGCAAGCAGTTTATTTCCATTTAGAGCAAAGCTTCAACATTAAGAAACATGAAATCCCATATAAAATTAATGCATTTGCAGAAGCAATTGAAAGGATATTTGGAATAGGAGCCAAATTTCTTGAAATTTTGATTATGAAACAACTGCATAAAAAAATAGGAGGAATTATCAAGCTCCATGAATATGCAAATTTAGCGTTCACTGAATATATTACCGCTGCAAAACGAAGCTTCCTAGAGAAGAATAAAGCCAAAAAATTTTTGAAGGAGACGATAGATTGTGGGCGAATAAAATTAGAAATTTGATCATTTCTCTTTCTAAAAACGTGGAAACCCTTGTGTTATACCTACAACATAGAGCGACCTTACTGAAAGGAATGTGTTAGTAGCATGGGAAAAGAAAGGAAATACAATGCGACTAAGGTGCATGACAATGAGCTAAATATGCTATTAGCGCTTTTTGATGGAGTAGACGAAACGATGTACGTTTCTGACCCTGACACTTACGATGTCCTTTTCGCTAACAAAAAGGTTAAAGAACTATTCGGTAGGCATGTAATCGGCAAGAAATGTTATAAAGTATTTCAGAACTTGAATAGCCCATGCTCATTTTGTACGAATAAATATATTTTTGGACCAAATATAGGGAAAACACACATTTGGGAATTTCAAAACCGAAAAAACAAACGATGGTATCGATGTATTGACAAAGCTATTCCGTGGCCAAACGGCAAATATGTTCGGTATGAATTGGCAATCGATGTCACTGAACAGAAACGTATGGAAAAGGATAGAAAGTGGCTTGAGGAAAGACTTTCTGCATTAAATACATATGGTCAAAAGTTGAATATGGCAAAAGACAAAGAAGAAGTTTACACGATCACATTGGATGCTATAGAAAAAACATTGGGATTTGAATACGCGGCGTTTATGATTATAAATAAAAACAATCTTCAAGTTGCGTCCCAACGTGGATACTTGAAACCTTTACTTTTCCAGTTGCCTCTAGATGGAACTAAAAAAGGAATAACTGTAAAAGTGGCAAACACTCGTCAACCGATTCTTGTTCCTGATACAGAAAAAGACAAAAACTATGTTGAAGGTATTCCAGGTGTTCGGTCAGAACTTGCTGTTCCAATTGAAATAGAAGGTAAAATTCTTGGAGTTTTGAACGTAGAAAGTAAAAAAATTGCGGCTTTTGACGAAAAGGATATTGACCTACTTCAGATATTGGCTTCGCATGCTGCAACCGCGATTAGTAACATAGAAAAACGAAAAGAAATTGAAAAGCGTTCCCATCAACTGGCTTCACTGATGAAGAGCTCAACTAGGATGATTAGTTCTACAGACTTGCACCAACGACTTCAAACAATTGCTGAGGTAATTAGAGAACTCGGGTGGAGAAGAGTCGTTATCTCTGTTAGAGACGAAAACATGGAGATAAGAAATCCAGAAGACATTGTAACTGCTGGCTTAACAGATGAAGAAAGAGAGTTTCTATGGAAAAACAGATCGCTAGGTGAAGTGTGGCTTGAACGATTTGGACCAGAATATAAACGATTTAGAGTTGGCGAATTCTACCATCTTCCGTGGAGCGACCCTTGGGTCAGAAAGAAATTTTCTAAAAGCACCATTCCAAGCAAGCTCCCCCCAGAAGAAATGATTGACTGGGATCCACAAGATTTATTATATGCTCCACTCCGCTTGGCTGAAGGACGTATCGTAGGTATATTAAGTATAGATGACCCAGTAGACGGAAGGCGACCCACCAAAGAATCTTTAGCGCCCTTAGAACTTTTTATACATCAAGCTGCTGTGGCTATTGAAAATGCTCAGCTGATACAAGATTTACGTGCACGAGAAGAGGCTTTACAAAAGAGCCAATTGCAATTAAGGGCGCAATATAAGGGAATTCCAATTCCTACCTACACGTGGCAGAAAATTGGCAACGATTTCGTGTTAAAAGATTATAATGATGCTGCCGAATCCATAACCCAAGGGAAAGTTAAAGACTTTGTTGGGATAAGAGCTAGTCAAATGTACAAGGATAGACCAAAAATAATCGCAGATCTTAACCGATGTTTTGATGAAAGAATTTATGTCAAAAGAGAAATGTGGTACAAATTTGTTAGCGGCAAGAAATTTTATTTTTCTGTTCATTATGCCTTCGTGCCACCGGATTTTGTTCTAGTCTCCACAGAAGATATTACCGAACGCAAGAAGGTGGAAGAGGCACTACGAGACAGCGAAAAGAAATTCCGTGCAATTAGTACTTCCGCAAAGGACGCTATAGTTTTAATGGATAATGAAGGAAAGATTTCTTATTGGAACCCAGCGGCGGAAAAAATATTCGGGTATACGAAAGAAGAGGTGATTGGCAAGTATTTGCAAGAGTTTCTTGCTCCTAAGCGTTTTTATAAAAAATTCTTGAGGGGATTTGAAAAATTCAAAGAAAACGGACAAGGCAACACTATTGGAAAAATTCTTGAATGTACTGCCATTAGAAAAGATGCAACAAAATTTCCGATAGAACTTTCTCTTTCAGCGTTGCAAATGAAAGGCAAGTGGCATGCAATAGGAATAGCGAGAGATATCACTGAACGAAAGCAGATGCAAGAGAAGTTGAAGAAGTATTCTCAGCAGCTTGAAGAATTGGTTGAGAGGCGAACTAGACAGTTGAAAAAGTCTCAAGAACAACTGCTTAAGGCGCAAAGACTAGCAGCAATAGGTGAACTGGCAAATATGGTAGGCCACGATCTACGTAATCCTTTGACAGGCATCGCCGGCGCCACATATTATCTCAAATCAAAGCTAGTTTCAAAAATGGACAAGAAAACGAGGGAAATGCTGGAGCTTATTGAAAAAAACATTGAATACTCGAACAAAATCATAAGCGACCTTTTAGAATATTCGAGAGAAATGCAGCTAGAGCTTACTGAAACTACTCCAAAACAAATTGTTAAAGAAACGTTATCACTAGTCAAAATTCCCAGAAACGTCCAAGTGATAGACTTAACACAAAGCGAGCCTAGAATAAAAGTTGACGTACAGAAGATGAAGAGAGTCTTTGTTAATATCGTAAAAAACGCAGTTGACGCAATGTCTAAAGGCGGAAAGTTGACGATTAATAGCAGTATATCAGATGGAAATGTAGAAATAATCTTTGTTGATACTGGAACAGGCATCACTAAAGAAGTTATGAAAAAACTTTGGCTTCCTCTTTTCACAACAAAAGCGAAAGGGATGGGGTTAGGCTTGTCTATTTGTAAACGAATCGTAGAAACACATGGTGGGGACATTTTTGTAGAGAGCGTAGTTGGCAAAGGAACCACATTTAAAGTAACCATTCCTCTTAAACCTAAATTAGAAGGAGGTGAGAAAACATGGATGAACAAGCCAAAATCCTTGTTGTCGACGACGATGAAAGTATAAGAAAAGTCCTAGTCACCATATTGGAAGAAGAAGGATACATCGTTGATACTGCAGAAAACGGAAAAGAGGCAATCAAAAAATCCAACACTAAATTCTACAACTTGGCATTGGTGGATATTCGACTTCCAGATATGGAAGGAACAAAACTGTTGACGGCGTTAAGAGATACCGTGCCTAAAATGATTAAAATAATCTTAACTGGCTATCCGTCACTGCAAAACGCCATCGAAGCTGTGAACAAAGGCGCAGATAGTTACATACTGAAACCGTTTAATATGGAAAGCGTCCTCAATACAATCAGAGAACATTTGAAAAAGCAACAAGAAGCCAAAAGATACTGCGAAGAAAAAGTGACAGAGTTCATAGAAACAAGAGCCAGAGAACTAGAAACTATAGCTCGCAAACAACGACACTAATCCTATTTTCTGACAAACCTATACGCCTCCAGCAAAAGTGATCTTACTTCTCAAAGAGCCTCGAGTAGTATATGCTTTTTAAGAGAAATCGCAATTCCTTTGCTGGAAATGTAGAGTTAATAGGCATCATTCATCAATTTATTATATTGCATAAAACAATAAGCAGAATGAATTCAGGAAGGAGCTGAACTCAATATGCCAAAAAAGAAGGAAACTTCTGGAGGTAATATATTCCAGCTTCTTCTTGAAACATCAGAAAAAAGGAAAAAAAGTAAGAGAGCACAACTTCTTGAAGCGTTAAATATCAAGGAATTCTTTGAAAACGGAAGTATAATCATTAACGATAGAACGTGCCAAGGAATTGAATGCGAACTCTGCATTAAAGCCTGTCCCACAAAGGCCTTGTATTGGCGGAACGGAAGGGTTGGCATCATTGAAGACTTGTGCGTGTATTGTAGTGCCTGTGTTCTCTGCTGCATTGTAGAAGACTGCATTAAAGTAAGTAGAAAACGATTTAATGGACAAGTGGAAAGCTTTAGCAAAGCATGGGAAGTTGTCCTGTTATTTAATAATATTAATACAGAGAATAGATATAATAGAGTAAAATCTATTTTTCCAAACGCAGAAGCCTACTTAAAGAGATACAAAAAAAAAAATAATGTAAAAGGGTTTACAAAAAGCTGAAAAGAACTAGATGTAGAGTCAGCTTTTGTTCCATTTTTCTTGTAAGAATTTCGGGATGTCAGAGGAATCTCTAGGACCTACAAGCACCTCCCAGCCACTGGCTTCTTCTATTTCCCCACTCAGTCGCGCCGCTTTTCCAGGAATAATTAGTTTTCGATGTTTTACTTTCTCTTCCATCTTAGCTTCTTTTACAGCTTCAGCTACTTTGTCTGCTGTCAGCTTTCGCCCAGCAACTGCACAGTCAACAGCGATGCCTTCAGAGTCAACCACTAATAGGTACGAGTCTATGCCAGCCGATTCTATATCTGAAGCCACAGTGTAGTAGGTTAGGGCGAAGTTTGTTGTAAACATCACTGGTGAGTTTTCGTTGGGTGTTCCGAATGTTCGCAGACCAGGTTCAACTGCTACTGGTTTTCGCGGGTCAGTGTAAATGTTTTGTCTAAGAATTACGTTTGGCAGAAGCACCCATCCTTCGGTGCTGTGTAAAATCAAAATGTCAGCATAACGATTGATCAATATCGCCGCTAAATAAGCTTCGTTCCATGCTGCAATTTCTACTGGAGCATCTACGTTCTCTATCCATGCCGTTAAGGGAGTACCGATTAGTGGGAAACCTAAAAGTTCATCACCTTTCTTAGTCGCTGCACGTCTAATCATTGTAAAATTGTTAATTACCTCTCCGAGTCCTTCACCTGGCAACGTTCCAGGATCTAGCACTAGATCCTTCACGCCGTATTGGATTAAGGTTTTAGATAATGATCTGAGAAGTTTGAGATCGTTTGGAGCAAAAACTGTAAGAGGACAGTTATACATGATGGCAAGCTCTGCCATGTCTTTCCAGTTGTCTTTTGTAGCTGCATAGAGAAGAGGTCTAGCTTTTGGTGCAGCCATCACGCCTGCCTCTAAAACCTTTGAATCAAATGAGCACAAAATGAGAGGCAACATAGTGATTCCTATAACTTTCCTCACTGTTTCTTTGAATTTTTCGGGGTCATTGGAAGTTGAGCGCACAGCAATCATGTTAAGTTTTAGTGTTGTACCTATGTATTCATAGCTGAACTTTTGTGTTTTTTGAACTCTTTCCACTAATTCTTCGTTGGACATTTCATCAGTAACATCGATAGCGATAGCTGTCGGGTTTGTGTAGGTAAACTCATGGCGGTACATAACGTATTTTCCCCCTATTTTTATTGCATTTGTATCCGATCCGATGGTGATTTCCTTTATTGGAGGTTTGAGCATTTCCCAGAGTTGCTTGTAGACTTTTTCATTTTCCTTTCTCAACAATGGTGGACACTGCTCTAAGGCTACTTCGCGGTTTACCAGTTTAGTGGCAAGAGCCATGCAGTTTTCTTCGCCACATTCTTTGCAGTTTGTTTTCGGTAGTAGCATGTAAACGTCGATTGGACTTACTTCTTTTATGCTAGTTTTTTTGATTTCTTTTTCAGACATCTTTTTGTATCTCCCTTAGATCTTGGCAGTTACCCAGTTTGCAATTTTCTCTGGGTTGCCTGGTTTACCACAGGTGAGTTCGTTGATTATGTCCTTCAGGGTTTTTACGGCGGCGGGGTGCATCATCATAAACAAGTCGACGCCTGCCAACAGAAGAGTGAGCGCGGTGACGGTTTCCCATATTGGTCCTCTAAACTCTCGTGGTCCCCATTCTGAGTCCATTTTTTTCCATGCTTCTCTGGCTGCCCAAGCGTTTGTGGTGCCGGAGGACATAGGATGTTGTAGTTCAGGGTCACCCATCAAAGCAGCTAGTCTTGCCCGTTCCATTATTGTAAAAGCGTAGTCTAAGCCATATCCCAAAGCGGCGGTCGTAGTGTCCATAATTATTTGTTCTTTCGGCAAGAAGTCGTAAAGGCGGCGGTTGAGCTGCCTCGCCTGATTTAAGTCCATAGGAGTAAATGAAAGCACGACGTGTCCATACTTTTTCGCGACGGCGCATGTCCGTTCAACATCCATGTCTTGGGTAACTGAGCTAAGCAAAAATCGCTCACCAGCACCAATTTCGGATACTTTCTCAAAGACGGCAAGATCTTTCTGTGGGTCACCGCAACCTCCAATAATTAATGGTACGTTTACGGCTTGCAACACGTTTTCGACTGTTTTTGCAGCCTCGTTTGGTGAGGTATCCTTAACTAAGGGGTCGGTGCTGATGAGATGTAACGTTACCATGTCTGCACCATACTTGGCGACTGCTAACTTCGCCCATGCAACTGGGTCTCCTAAGACTTCTTTGACATGCATCTTCACTGGTTTTGCTAATGGAATAAGTGTGTCGAAAACGTCTAGGGAGATGACAGGCGGATTGGGAGGAGGAGATTCGAAGAGATAGAAAGCAGGAGCTTTTTCTCCGCCGATTGTTATGGATTTTCCACGGGTTCCTCCTTCGCTTTTTGTGGCTCCAAGTGTTACTTCAACAATTTGCCCCGGATATTTCTCTACTGGAGGAATAAAATCCGCTTGCAAGATGGTGGTTGGCTTCACCTTTAACGGAGGAGCAGCTTTTGGTTTAGGTAAAGCTGCTTTGGCTGCAACAGCAGGTTGAAACAATAATTCCAAGTCTCCGATTTCCATCTCTACGTCTTCGAGTTCTATTTCTTGGAATCGAGCTAAAATTTCTAAGAGATTTAGAAAATGTTCCTTACTTTCTTTTTTCGCCAAGTTTTTCACCTTTCATAGAGCGTATGATAACTTTCTTTGCATAGATCTTGGCGTCTTTTAGAATTATTTTGTATCCTCCGGCAGTGGTGATCGGCAACGTTTGAACAGTAGCCATTGGCATTTCGGCTGGAATTTCTCTTTCAGCTTCTTCTGGCACAACTTCTGCGACAGCTTCTTCTTTCCACGTTTCAACAATTGGGTGACCACGGTCTTTCAAGAAAGTTTTAAGTTCGTCAATTGTTTTTACATTGTTTTCAGTCGCAATCTTGTCCACAACTTCTTTTGGTATGAATTCCATGACTCGCTCTTTAATAGAAGCAGGCATCCACACCACTCGGTTCCATCCGCCATCAGCTTTGAGGAACTTTGGCGAGCGCATGTATTCGATGGAGATTCCGTGAAAGCCATCTACTTGTCTGCCGCCAGCGGTGGAATCTGCTATGGTTGAGAAAGGAAGTCCGTTTATCGTAACTCCTTTGAAGCCGCGGTGAACTAGCCCGAAACCATCGACCTCGGGAATATAAAAAGCGGCACCTTCAAAACAGCCGCAAGACGTGTGGGGATAACCAAAAGCGGTGTAAAGCCAAACTCTTTGAACTTCTCCTAACGATTTTTGTTTGACGACCTCGTTAACTCCTGAAAACTCTCCTTTCTCTTGATCGATTACTTCGCCCTTGTCTATTTCAAAAACTGGACCCTTCGGGTCTATTCTCGCAGACGCCCTTCCGTCAAACCAACTAATAGAGCCGCAGTTTGAGTATCGTTGTGGTGTGATTACACACACATGAGTCGGGGCAAAGGACTGGCACAGGGTGCAACCGTAAAATTTCTCAACCTCCTCGTCTTTTAATCCCCTGGCTCTCGCGTCTCTAGCTTCATATATGTCCAAAGCTTTTTTCCAATGTTCTTTAACTTTTGCGGGATCGGTGATGAAAGTTACTTGAATCTTTTCAATGATGGGCAATTCGCTTTTAAACAATCTCTGCAAGACTTTTCCAATGTATTCGAAGGAGTTTAGACCTTTCTTGAAGGATTTTTTGTCCAATCTGAGCCATATATCATAGCGCTGGTTTAGGTGCATGAAGCCCTCGATGAAGTTGCAATATTCGTGGATGCGTCGTTCGATCACGCCTTCAAGTTCTGCTTCAAGCTTTTGGCCTGCGACTTCAACAATTATGCCTAAAGGGTAACTACTTCCTTCACTCATATCTTTTATGTCAGATCCAATTATGGCAACCTTTCCATCTTCTATTTCCTCCGGTTTTCTAACTCGTGCGAGTTCAAATTTGTGTTCCTGTTTAGGTCCGCCTAACTCCACTTGCATATTTTTTCGTCTGATTCGCTCTCCTTCGTAGATGACACCTACGTCGACTGGGATGTCTTCAAACATTGACATTTTACTTTCCTCCTAGCTTTTCGATTATTGTGTTGATATGTTGACTCCAATTTTGTTCTGATAGATTTGGGAATGACCAACTTGCGTTGGGTTGATAGAATCTGTTGAGACTTATTGTCTCAAGGCTTGGGGCGAAACTCTTCAATCCTGACAAAACAAGCCACTCCATATAATATTGAAATCCTGTAAACAAAGCAAGATCATATTGCCCTTCACCATTCAGCCCTTTCCATTTCGGGTCCACTAACCTACTTCCAATGTCCATAATAGGCATCCACGCGGCTGGGTCAAAACCACGCTTTTTAAACTCGCCAACTATGTGTGCAGCAGCGACCATAGGAATCTTTCCAACTTCAGCTAAGCGAATCAACAAATCTATGTATTTTTCGTTGTCCAATGTCGTTTCTACTACTTTGTGACCAACAATTAAGATTGGTCGTTTAGCCCTTTTCACCATGGCTACAACAACTTCCGGTTTTGTGATTACCAAGGCTTTCTTTGGACCTGGAATTTCAGCTTTTTGCCAAGGCTCTGCAACAGACACTCCTTTTCACTCCTTCCTCCTTCTGATGAGACGTGGCAAAAGCGTGGGATCTGGAATCCTACCTATCTTCCAATCCTTTTGTTCCAAAACCTTGAGAATTTCATTTTTCATAG
>JBHIEO010000001.1:0-29263 GCA_046760665.1 Bathyarchaeia archaeon | reverse complement strand
GCGCCGGGGAGAGGATTTGAACCCCTGAGGGTCGAAGACCCACCGGCTAACTGGCCCTGTTTTACACATTTTGGATCTCGAGGCCGGCGCATTACCGCTCTGCCACCCCGGCATCGACAAGTCAAAAACTAGCATCGTGTCTAAAAGCGTTTTGCCTCACGGTCACCTATTTGAAGCCAAACAAAATTTGAAGGTCGATAGACATACGAGTCATCAGTCACCTTAAAGATAAAAGCAGCCAATACCAAACAAACAACAGAGGGATTCAGTTTATGAGACTAGCAGACAAACTACTCCAAATTAACCCGAAAACTACGCAGCAAAAAATCACACGTTTTATCAAAGACTACATAAACAAGACAAAAGCAAAAGGCATAGTCTTAGGAGTTTCAGGAGGAGTTGACAGTGCCACCACAGTTGCTCTCTCTACAATGGCTATAGGGCCCGATAAACTTCTAGCACTCTACATGCCAGAAAAAGAAACTTACAACGAAACTGACCACAAACATGTAAAACAACTCGCCAAAAAATTCAAATTTCAACTAAAAACTATCGACCTTACAGAAACTCTAAATACTTTATACAAAATCATCCCCGATTATAACCCAAAAGACAAGATAAGCCGAGGAAACCTCAAAGCTCGAACGCGCATGCTCATTCTTTACTATTACGCAAACTGCCAAAACCGTGTCGTAGCCGGCAGCAGCGACAAAAGTGAAACTATGATAGGCTACTACACCAAATGGGGGGATGCAGCCGCAGACATCGCTCCCATCATGGATCTCTACAAAACCCAAGTCCGTCAGCTTGCCCTTCACATTGGCATACCACCAGAAATTGCTAGAAAACCATCAACCCCTGCCCTGTGGCCAAACCAGACGGCAGAAGGAGAGTTAGGTCTAAAATATGAAACCATAGACCTAATTCTTTATGGCTTGGAACATTTCATGTCTGTACAAACAATAGCAAAACAACTTCGTTTGCCAACCAAGACTATTGCATCTGTTAAAAAAAGATGGTTACAAACAGAACACAAAAGAAAAATGCCTTTAACAACAAAACTCGAGTACCGAACTATAAACACCGACTTTAGACTTACTCGCACAACAGAGGCAGCATAACATGAAGAACCCGTTCAAGGTAGCCTTAGCCCAATTCCCCTGCAAAATCGGAAACAAGCAACATAATATCAGTAAAATATCAAAATACGTTATACAAGCCAAAAAACAAAAAGCCGACGTCATCATTTTCCCTGAAATGTCCCTCACAGGATATACCACAAGAGACCTAACATATGAACTAGCCGAAGAAGTTCCAGGACCTTCGACAGAAAAAATCGAAAAAATGGCTAAAAAAGAAAACCTCTACGTAATCCATGGCATGCCAGAACGAAGCGAAAAAGGAAAGGCAATACTCTACAACACAGCCGTCCTAACAGGACCAGAAGGCTACATCGGCAAATACAGAAAAATGCATTTACCAACCCACAGCGTTTTCGAAGAAAAAAGATACTTCAGACCAGGATACCAAACGCCAGTCTTCGAAACAAGCCTCGGAAAAATAGGCATAACCATATGCTACGACATATTCTTCCCAGAAACAACTCGGGCATTACGCATCCAAGGAGCAAAATTCGTAATTTGCATCTCAGCTTCACCGGCTATAAGGAAAAAATTTTTCGAAGTCCTTACAACTGCACGAGCAATAGAAAACACATGCTTCTTAGCATACGTAAACCTTGTTGGCATAGAAGACGGGTTACAGTTTTGGGGAGGAAGCCGCCTCATAGGACCAAGTGGCACCATCATTACACAAACAAAATATGATGAGGAAGATATTTCATTCGGATCCGTAGATTATGAAGACTTAAGACCAGTAGAAGCCTTTGTGCCCACCCTTCGCGATTTGAGACCAGAACTGTACGCTTCATTAAAGGAATTCTCAGAAAGGCTGTGACATCACATATGTCACAGCCATGTGATGTATACGTGATGTTGAATAAGCCCAAAAAAAGAGATTTAGCCTTTCTAAAACTTAGGATTTCTTAAACTTTTTAATAGCTCTTTCTATCCTACCCAAAGCTTCATCAATTTTTTCATAGGCTGCAGCATAAGACAGTCGCAAAAAGCCTTCGCCGTACCTGCCAAACGAGGAACCAGGTGTTACAAAAACTTGAGCCTCTTTCAAAAGGAACTCGGAAAAATCATCAGACGCGGTTTTAAATGCTTTAATGTTTGGAAAAGCGTAGAATGCACCCTTTGGAAGTGAGCAATCAAATCCTTCAATTTCACTTAATCGCTTGTAGACAAGTCTACGTCTTTTGTCAAATTTAGAAACCATGTTCGATACGAATTTTTGCGAACCTTCCAAAGCTGCCGTAGCAGCATATTGTGCCGGCCCATCAACACATGCTACAGTAAATTGTTGAACAAGAAACATGGCTGAGATTAAATCTTCAGGTCCTAATGCGTAGCCAACACGAAAACCAGTCATCGCATATGTTTTAGAAAAGGAATTAACAACTATTGTTCGACCACGCATGCCAGGAAATGTTGCTAAGCAATAGTGTTTTGCATCGTCATAGACAATTTTTTCATAAACCTCATCAGAAATCACAACCAAATCGTTTTCAACTGCAAGTTTTGCTAATTCTGCCAACTCGTCATATGTTAAAATAGACCCTGTAGGGTTGTTGGGGGAGTTGATAATAATCACACGTGACTTCTTTGTGATAAGTGATGTCACAGTTTCTATATCTGGTTTAAAACCATCATTCTCAAGCATTGGCATTGAAACAGGAATCCCGCCCGCAATTAACACTGCAGGTTTGTAACAAACAAAACCAGGGTCAGGTAATAGCACTTCATCGCCAGGATTTATGAAGGCTAATAACGCAAGAGAGACGGCTTCTGTTGCCCCTACGGTAACTAAGATTTCATTCTCTGGACTATAGGAAAGCCCATATTCTTGTATAAATTTCTTCGCTAAGGCCTCTCTCAATTCGGGAATACCGTTCGAAGGTGTATAATGAGTTTTTCCTTCATCCATCGCATGTTTAGCTGCCTCCAAAATATGTCTTGGAGGCGTAAAGTCGGGCTCTCCCAAACCGAGGCTTATGAGGCTTGGGGCTTCTTGAGTTAATGCAAAAAGACGACGAATTCCGGAAGGCTTGATATTTCTTAACCTTTCGGCCTTTTTTTTACGTGTTTGCAAGCGTTTTTCCTCGTTTTCCTTTAATTCTCCTAACATAAAACGTTTACCTTTACAAATTTAAAAGATATGGCAAAATCCAACTCTGCAACAGAAAAACTATATTCAACTTGTATACAAAACTGTATCCAATAAACATGGAACGTCTGGTGGAATCTTGTCCTTCAAAAAAAATGTTCGAAATTGGATAAAACGCTCACTAGAAGATTCCCTTGTAAAAATACTTGCAAAAAATAGCAATTTAACTAGAATACAGCTTGAAACACTCCTTATAGACGTTTTAGCTGAAAATTTAGCCTCAAAATCGCTAAAATACGAAGAAAAAGCCAAATTAAGGCTAACAAAGGCAGCGATAAGCCGCGGTTCCTTCAACAGGACATTAAGACAAGCTAAAAGAAACATCATACAATCAATATATACAATTCTTCTTCTCGGCTACCTCGGCATCCTCGAAGATACAAGCTTAACTCCTTACCTAGAAATTGCAAATAAACTAAAAGCATATACAACAGCGTATAGAGATCTCGTATATAACCACGAGAGAGCAGAAGAACAAAAAAAAGTCATAAACATGTTGCGCGAAGAACTTGAAACAATGCTTAATCAACTATCAAAAACATGGCCCTCATCTAATTCGTGATATCACACATCACATGGCTCAAGCCCTCATTAAACCTCAAGAATTAAGCGGCACTAATTTCCGCTCAAAAATAACCCTCTATCATGAAATAGACCTCTAAAAAGGCCCTGATTTCTAGCAATTTCTCGCTAAGTGTTGCTTCTAAGTTTTCAGCGACGTGATTTGTGACGTCACAATAATCGCGACCTTCGCCACAAACTTTAAGTCATCTTGTTCAATATTGTGATATCGATTGTGACGTCATGTAGGTCACAGTAAATCACGGAGAAATCACACGAGGCGATACTAATGTTTGAAACTCTTGTTGTTGTAAGCGGTTTGTCAGTCTTCACGTTGGTTGTTGCAATTTTATATAATAAGCGAATACGTGAAGCTTGTGAAAGATATGTAGAGGCAAAGGGTGTAGTGGACGATATTGTTGTAAGTTTTAACAGACAACTTCAAAGACAAGAATCTCAGCTTGAAACCTCAGCTAGCAAGATTGATGTTCTTTACAACCGCGACGAATTATTGGCTGAAAAACTGGAGATGCAAGAGAGAGAGGTTCAGGCACTTGCAAAAAGAATTGAATCCTTCCCCGCCTTGGAAAAAGCGCTAGCCAGAATTGATGCGCTGGAGAATAAACTCAGCGAGGTTGTGTCGATGAAAGATTCTTTGTTGCAAAAGATTACTGAACTCAAAAAGCAACGGCCTGGCCCAGAGTCTGAAGTAAAAATTAAGTCCGCAATTCCGATAAAACGAGAAAAAGCGTTAGCACCATTAACTGCAACTGAGCTTACTGTTCTTGAATTCCTTGCTGTGGAAGGTGAAAAAACGGCGCCTGAAATAAAGGAGCGAATAAAACTTAGCAGGGAACACACCGCTCGCCTAATGAAAAAGCTTTATGAAGAGGGCTACTTAGAACGCAATGCAAACAAAATTCCTTTCACTTACCGTTTGAAAGAAGAGATGCAGAAAATTTTGAAAAAACCAGAGCAAAAAAGCTAGCTGAGGCTGAGCTTTTCACCTGCGTTACGTAGCCGTTTCAGATTTTTGTCTAGTGTGTCAAGGGTCTTAGAGGCTGGCAGGTCATAGTCTACTTTCCCTTGGGCCTCTAAGTATTCAGGATAATGCATTACTTTCACTGGGACTGCAAACCGAATCTTCGGTTCAGATATTAGCAATGCTTCTCCTATGTCAAGCATCTTTACTTCTGTGTCGCTGTATTCAAGATATGGCGTGTTTTTAGTGAGGTATTCTCTGTCGGTCTTCAATTCAGTTTTCATGATTACCTTCGTCCAGAGTTCTGCAAACACGTCAGAGTTAATGCGAGAAGGTCGTGGCGTCACAGCGTTCAATCCTACACGATATTTTCGGTATGTTAAGGCGATAGCGGAAAAAATTGTTTTCGGCTTGTTCGGGTCAAGGAATTCATGAGCTTCTTCGAGAGTTATGAGTAGTGTGGGAAACCTTTGCCATTCTTCGTAGTGTTCTTCCCACATCCGTTTATAGTGGTTCGCTACTCCCGTAGCAGTTAGACACACAATTCTGTGTTGCTCCTCAGAACTTATTCCTGAAATGTCCACCAAGCAAGTAATGCCCTCGGTTACGTTCTGAATGACACTGTCTATGAAGCTGTAGCTAGAAGGTGGAAAAAGACTCGAGTCAAGGTTTAACAGTTTACTCATTAATGCCTCTATGACCACCTTATTGCTATATCCTGCTATCTCAGCAATCCCCTTGTAGCCTTTCACTACATACCTTTCACGGGCCTTTTCTATCCATTTATTCCCTAGTTTTTTGTGTAACTCTTTAGCAAGTCGATATTGCGGATAACCAATTTCAGGGAAAAGAGTGAGTAGTTTCCAAGGGAAAAGTGTATGCAGGCCAATGCGCATTTTATTCTCCTTCGTAGTATAGAAACTGACTCGACTGTGAAACCGAGGGTGGTTTCGCAATCCTTTTCCTCCAATTTCCTTTCCTTCAAGTAATTGCCCGGCAAAATCAAAGATCAGGCCCACAGTTTTTGGGCTGTGGTCAATTAGCTGTGCGTTTATTATTAGTTCAGTGTTGGTTTTTCCAGACCCTGTCATGCCAAACATGCCCATCATTCGGGGTATAGCATCAACGTTTATGCCCACCTTGCCGAGGGTTTGCTCTCCAGATCGCAGACGCCCTATCACTAGCTCTCCTGCAAGTTTCAACACATTGGAGTCTTCTGCACTTGTTGGGTATACCTTATCCATATAGTTAGGGTTAAAAGTGGGGGATCGAGTTTTTCCAGCTTTCCTCTCAAGAAAAAGAATTGCCTCAATGTTTTTGTAACAGGAGTAGGGGCCAAAAGTTTCTTTTCCTTCCGCTTCACGAAGTTGCTCCCCTGTGTCAAGGGTAGATCTGCTTTGAGCATTCACAACTCGGGCATAAAAACTGCTATTACCCGAATCTATACGAACTATTTGTCCAAAAGACAAGTTTGTATTTTTATTTAGAAAAAAGGATATTTTGTCACCTTTTACTTCACATATTGAGCCCAAATGGTTAGACACTTTCAATCCACTCCCAATTGAAGGCATACTTCGCTCCATGAAGCACATCCGCAAAATTGCAAGCAATTTCTTCTTGACGAAGTACATCAAGAAGGCCGGCACTTGCCAACTCCTCTTCAACTTGGACATGATATCGAAGAAGTTTGGTCTCGGAAACACCTGAAAAATCATGGGCCAACCACAGCACCACTGGGTACCCTAAGCATCGAGGATCTTCTGAGATTGTTGAAAGCGGTGAAAGTAATGATGATATATTGCTGCTGGTTAAATAACTCATTATATCACATCTAAAAGCACGTGGACTGTCCTCACACAGTTTAATAATAGATACGTCGCCATAAAGATGCTCGTGAATATTAGCTTTCTTAACCGGATAATATACCCAACGCCCTTGAGGGGCAAGCATGTACGTCGCAGCAATAAGGTCACGACCTTTTTCGTCACGAAGAATGGGAGAACGCTTGCTTATAGCAAGGAGTTTTATTCCTTTTCTCTCGCATTTCTCATAAAGCATGACATTAAATTTTCTCTCACCACCAAAGTAGCTAGCACCATCCAAAAGAATATAGTCGTTTTCATCGGCTTTCTGAAGTAAGCCTAAAGCCATCTCGCTCTCTAATTGAAGCCTAATTTCCTGCAAAATTTTGCGGCGTACATGTGGATCCCCTTTAATCGTTCGAATTGCCTCTTTAAACCCCCAATCGACACTCCTTTTCTTTACAGTAGCATATGAAGCTCGAAGAAGGTATATACCCCAATTATTTGCCCTTTTTAATGTTCGTGTTGAACAATCTACCGCAAAGAAATGTACGTCGCAAGTTTTCATTTTTTTTAGTGGGGCAATCTTAGCTAGTGTTGGCTTAACAGATATTGAAGGCTCATCCTTTACATCCCTTAAACTTACCACTTGGCCCTTTTCAACGTAATTCTTTAATATCTTCTTCATCTCGTTGAAGTAAGCTTGGAGTTCTTTATCCATTAGGTATACTCCTGAAATCTTCAAAATTCAAAATAGTGTGAATGTACAGTAAATCTTTTTACAACAGTTTTGCTTATCTATTTTCTGTAATCTTCATAGCTTTTTGCGTCAGTTCTGTCATCATCCGATATTTCCTGTCATAGACTGGGCCTTTTCTTATGAGAAATCCACGGTCAACCATTCTCGCCAAATATGTTGAAATTGTGCTAAGGGATATAGGTTCATTTAGTTCTTGTTCATACATGTAAAGAACCTCTTTAGAAGAAAACCACATAAAAGGAAAATGTTTTTTAACCACCAGTTTGGTCTTGTCAAATTTTGAAATATTACTCATTTCATACTTTAGTTCTTGTGTGTCATTTACGCCACCTAGCAACTCAACAATATCAAGAAGACACAAAGCCTTTTTCCTAGTAACTTTGCCCTCAAAAGTTATAGTGTAACGATTCCCATTTTCATCAAAGACTTCTACGCGCATTTTCCTAGCGGGCATTACACACACCATAACAAGCCTTAACACTTTACATTTCACAAGTTATAGGTGTTACGAAAAAACCGCATAAAAAAGGAAGCAGAAAATGGCGATGTACAGGAATAAGAAGGCTCTTTTGCAATTATTATGGGTTAACAGTCTTCACATGCAAACTTTTCCCAAAAACTGGAAAAAACCGATAATATTCTTTAATTTTCCAAAGGAAATGAAGGGGTCTCTTCTTCACAGCTAAATAAGCAGAAAAGATATAAAAAGAAGTGAAATATCTAGCTAGAAGTTTCAAAATAAGTTAAATTTTACACATGCTTCACAAACTGTCGGCGACGTACATCTGCACCAACCCCTACATTTCCACTGCAAACCTATAAACGAATCAGTATTACTAATCTATATTGCAAAAGCAGGTTGCGGAAAATAAAATAGTGTTTTTGCTAAAAATAATTAAAGCATTAAAAATATAATTAGTTTTTTTAATTAAATTTTAGAGTATATTTCTTTTAACAGAAATCCCCTATTCCTATTTTTTAAAAAAGAGTTTCTAAAGGAAAACAAGGGGGGAGCGTGCAACTTAGGAAAATGAGTTAAACTATTTATCCTCTATATTCTCAAAACATGTTCCTTAATCCTATACTTTTCTTTTTAAGTTCTATAGTAAGTCTTTATTTTTTTGTAGGAAAGTGTTTATTTTCTCCAGTTGAAACCAAGGCTTTACAAGTGCATTTGCTGAAGGGAGAAGATCATATTATGAAAAGAGGAGAAGATATGCTCGATGTTGTCTTTAATCGTTTCTTAAGTAGCACCCGTTTCTTTAAAGACCGAGATGTACTTCGCCATGACTATGTTCCAGAAAAGTTACCCCACCGTGAAGAACAAATAAAACATTTAGGTATGATCGTTGCCCCACTTTTGAAAACAGAAAGATGTTCAAATATCTTTATATATGGAAAAACAGGCACTGGAAAAACTGCTGTCATGAAGTATGTATTAAATCGCTTAGCACAAAAGGCGACTGAATTTGGTGCACCAGTCAAAGTAGCATACGTCAATTGTCGCTTAGCAGGAACAGAATACAGGGTTTTTACAAGCTTATGTAACACCTTGGACATTTACGTACCATTTACTGGACTTGCGGTTGGGGAGGTTTTTGATCGTTTTAAAAAAGGCTTGGATACGCGAAAGTTATCACTTATTGTTGTGTTAGATGAATTAGATGAGTTGATTAAGACTAGAGGTGACGTGCTTTTATACGAACTGACAAGAGTAAATGAGTATATTAATAAAGGTAAAGTTTCTATTGTGGGAATTTCGAACGATATGCGTTTCAAAGAACTTTTAGAGCCTCGTGTTTTAAGCTCTTTAAGTGAAGAGGAGGTGATGTTTAGACCTTATAATGCCTCTGAACTTCAAGACATTTTGTGGGAACGAGCAGAGTTGGCCTTTTACAAAGGGGTGTTGCTTGATGGGGCTGTTAGCTTATGTGCAGCCTTAGCTGCTGCAGAACATGGAGACGCGAGACGGGCACTCGACTTACTGCGTGTAGCAGGTGAGGTAGCTGAGAGGGACAACGCACAATTAGTCACTGAAGATTGTGTTAGAGAAGCTGCAAGACGCATTGAGCACGATAGAATAATTGAAGCCTTAACGAATTTAACATTACACTCAAAAATTGTTCTTTATAGCGTATATCTTCTCGGAAAAGCCAACATCTACTCCGCTATTACTGGCGACATTTTTGAGGTTTATACCGAAATATGTAAACAGGTTGGAATCTCACCGTTGACACAAAGGCGGGTAAGTGGGCTTATAAGTGAGCTTGATGCAATTGGATTGTTAAATTCAAGAGTTGTAAGTAGAGGCCGCTACGGGCGTACAAAGAAAATTAGTCTTGCAATACCACGAAGTCCTTTTAAAGAAGTGTATTCGAATGACCCACACTTGGGCGAGTTGTCTAGTTTTACACCTAACTGTTTGAAAACAAAACTTGATAAATCTAGGCATTAAAGTCTATTGGTAAAACGGCAAGTGTCTGAAGATTTACAACCGGAATAATACCTGGTGTAGGTTTTAGACCCAAATTTCTCTGATAACTAGTTTGTTTTTGCCAAGCACCAGAATTAACCATGAGAGTTCCTCTGTAATGTTCATACTTCATCACATGTACGTGACCTGCATGAAAAACATCTGGAACACGCTCTATTACAAGGAAATCTCGCTTCTCAGGTGCAATGGAAGTACGTTGGCCATATATAGGTGCCAAGTGTCTACCTCTAAGCAACAAACGCATAGCTCTTTCCGGCGAGTGAAAATCCATATCAGCTGCTGTTGCAAGAACATCATCCAAGCTTCGCCCGTGATATATGAGGAATTCTATACCGTGAAGGCTTACAGTTGTTGGATTACCTAGAGATAAAATGTTTCGTGTTTCGTAAAGGGGTTCTGCATATTCCTTTAAAAGGGCAGGTTGTGGCAGTGCCTTTCTTGAAGCATCGTGATTTCCTGGAATTATTATCAACTCTATATAGTCTGGAATTTGTTCGATGAAATTGGCTGCGAACTTATATTGTTTGAAGACATCTTGTATCGCCAGTTCCTCTATTTGGTTTGGGTAAATACCTATCCCGTCTACGATGTCGCCTGCGATAATAACATATTTAACAAGACTAGCAATTTGCTTTAAGTTCTCCTTCCCATATTTTCCGTTAAGCCACAAAACGAAATGATTGAATTTTTCTTGCATAAATTCTTTACTTCCAACATGAAGGTCAGATATGAGTGCCGCATAGACTGGTTCTTTGGCTCTATGAGGCTTTTTTTGGGGGACATCTGGAAAGAAGAGGTCTTCAACAATTAGCAGATTTCTTCTGCTTTTTAATAGACTAAGGCATACAACTTGATCAAGTAGTAGCGACTTCATTTTCTCTAATAGTTCACGAGAAGTATTTCGAGGAACGAGCACCGTAGCGCTAGATTCCAAGTCCTCAATTCTTAAAAAAGTTCCATATTTCGATTCACGTTTCTCAGTAACTATGCAAATTATCTTGAGTCTTGAACGAGAAGTTGCTCGGAATGCCTCTTTTATTGAAGCAGCATTCCTAGAATCGATTCGTTGTCGCAGCAGTTTTCTAACCCGCTTAAACCGATCATGAAAATATTCTAAATATTCATCAACTGAACCTGATGAGCAGATTTTGTCGGTTGGATCTTCTAATATTTTTATGTCTTTTTTAATGTTTTTCGCGTGGGGAAAGAAAGGCCTTTTAACTTTCTCTGTTGCTATACAAGGCTCCCGTACGAGGGCTGTAACCGGTTTTGTTTCTTCGGTTTCAAGGAGAGTTTCTTTGGCTGTTTCTTCAAGAAAGCTCTTGCTTATGAAGAGGGGTCTTTCTATGCGTGTTTCTAGTTTTTTTAGAGTTGCTTTTATGAGTTTCACTGGGTCCTCTGTTTTTGATATAATAGTGAGAAGATTGAAGGCTTCTTTGTCGAGGTGGTAACCTGCTGTGAGTGAAAGGGAGATTGCTTTCTGTACTTTTCCATTTTCGCTCATGTAATTGCCTTCCAGCTATTTCTTATTGGAATCACGATAGACCCTTCTTTTCTATCGCCTACTTCTCTGGTCTTTCCTCGTAAATGTAGGTAGGCTGTTAGAGCAGCAGTGATAGCGTCGATTTCGTGTGGTGTTAGAGTGCGTATTTCGAGGTCTCCCTTTAAGCCTATTTGCTTTAGAAAGGTTTGAACTTTTTGCCAGTTTTTTGTTGGCATGCCCAAGGCTTTTCTGGTTGATGCGGGATGAATTTCAATGACACATAATCTGTTGGTTCTCAGCACATGGGTTAGAGAAATAGCGCGTTTAGTAAGGCTTTTCATCGAGTGCATAAGGGGTGGAAAGACAGGGTAACCTTGTTTGAGCATTTCTTTGTCTGCTTTTCGTGTAGTGCCAGTTTGCGGCAGCGTTAAAGGTGCATCTATTGCTACAATGCGTGGTTTGTAGTTGACTGTTAAATTTACTATCTCTTTGTCTGTATATGGGCAGCGTGTTAAAATTTTTTTGTTTTTCCAATAGGCCCATCCTGTTGGATTTTTTTCTAAAGCTGCCAAGTCTATACCTATTATAACTTCCTTTTCAACTTCCATTTTTGCCACCTATATCTATATATTGTGTGATTGCTTTAGACTTTCAACGAACGTTTGGTGCAGTGTTATGGAGCTTCGTAAGGTTCAGCGTACCAACAGCGGTACTTTTTTTGTCTCCTTACCTAAGGATTGGGCGGAACGTGTTGGGCTTGACAAAGGAGCACTTTTAGCAGTTTCGGAGTCTATTGATGGACGTTTACGTCTTGACCCTCAATATGATGTCGAACGTAAGCCCTTAAACGTTGTGCTGAAACCAACACGCTATTTAGACAGAGAAATTGTTGGTAAATATTTGCTTGGTTATGATGTAATTTGTATTGAAGCTAAAAACCACATCCTACCAAGTGAGAGAACAGTAGTCAAGCAAGCCTCTAGTCGTCTTGTCGGTTTGGAGATTGTAGAGGAAAATTATGCCCGTATTGTTTTGCAATGTTTGTTGGAACCCACCGCGTTTCCACCTGAGAAGATTTTAAGACGCGAGTACAACATTGCCGCTAGCATGCACCGAGACGCCGTAAGGGCCTTTCTAGAAGGCGACGTACATTTAGCTAAAAATGTGATTGCTCGTGATGATGAAGTGAATAGGCTTTATTTTCTCCATGTACGAATCCTGCGAACTGTAATCCAAAATCCAAGTTTAGGCGAGAAATTAGGAATCCACTCTATTGATTGCCTCGACTACCGCTTATGTGCAAGTCTTGTTGAAACTATAGGTGACAGATCCGTAGAGATTGCTTATAAAACCCTAGCGTTAAAGGGAGTGAAGGTTTCTAAAGAGTTTTCAAAGCTCATAGGAAAGTTTCATTCAATAGTTTTTGAGGCTCAAGAAAAGGCCCTAAAAGCGTTCTTCGGGCATGACGTTGTTCTAGCAGAAGAAGTACGAGATGAAAAAACAGAGATAGAGAATACGTTCCACCAAATAGAATCCGCAGCAAAGAAACAGTCAACAGAGGCTGTGCCTCTTACTTTGACTGTTGCGTCCTCGATGTATCGAATTTTTGATCATAGCGTAGACATCGCAGATTTAGTGATGCCGAGGAAGTTATCAAGACGCTCAAATACTTGCGCTTTTTAGTGCTAAACAGTTATCAAGACGCTCAAAGATTGTGGAGGCTTTGGGTAAATATTTAAGGAATGTTGGCTAGATGTTAAGAAATAGAGGCTTGAAGACATGGGGAGAAGGCGGAGGAAAGTTGTTCGCATTCCCAAGAAGCGTTTGCCACAAGTCTTTCTCTGCCCCCGCTGCGGAAAAGAAGCAATACGCGTTGAACTTATTAAGGAAGAAGAAAGAGCTGTGGTGCGTTGTGGCGGTTGCGACTTGACCGACGAGTTACCTATTAAACTCTCTTATAAGAGCATTGATGTTTATTGCAGATTTACCGACAAATACTATAGTGAGAGGAGGGCATCAAAAACTACAACAACTACGTAGCAAAGGGTTTCATATGGTTGGCCCTGTAGAAAAATATCTTCTAGAAAACATTCAAGAAGAAGGCGCTATTCACCTAACTCTTATTGACCCAGAGAAAGTTACAGCCTCTTCTGCTTCTCGCATAGCTAAGAAAGTAGAAACGTACAAATCAACAGCCATTATGGTGGGGGGCTCTACTTCTATATCCACAACACATTTGGACAGTGTAATAAAGGCGATAAAACGCACGGTAAAAATTCCTATAATTTTGTTTCCAAATAACGTGACTGGAATCAGCAAATATGCTGACGCAATATGGTTTATGTCCCTTCTAAACTCGACTGATCCTTACTTTCTAATCGGCGCTCAAGTTTTAGGCGCACCTATGGTTAAAAAATACGGTTTAGAAGCTCTACCACTAGGCTACATTATCGTAGGAGAAGGCGGTACTGCTGGAATAGTAGGGCGAGCCGTTCCAATTCCCTACACGAAACCGGAGCTTGCTGCAGTCCATGCGTTGGCGGCGCAATATTTTGGTATGAGATTCGTATATTTGGAGGCAGGGTCTGGGGCAAGTCAACCTGTTCCGCCAATCATGGTAAAAACCGTAAAACAAGCTATAAATATCCCATTGATTGTTGGAGGCGGGATTCGGAAGAGCGAACAAGCAAAAACTGCTGTTATGGCTGGTGCAGACATAGTTGTTACTGGAAACGTAATCGAAGAAATAGGCACTAAAAGCAGGTTCAAAAGACTTGTGGCAACTATTAAAAAGAGTGGAAGAATTTAGATCGCTGTTGCCCTTGAACATGTTTTTGGGCACCTAATAACGAGGCTGGGCAGAACACACAAAAAATAACCAAGTTGCTGTCCATAAATACAACAACGGTTTTCACGTTTTTGATAATTTTAACCTTGTTTATGTCAGAAAACTCAAAATACGTATTCTGTAATTGCGGTTACTAGGCGAGATTCTTGGGCATCAAGATGAGCAAAGGATATCAACAATATACAAGTTGCCTTGAAAATGAACTGCAAAGACTTTATGGAATTGCTGAAAAGGCACGAGAAAAAGGATTGGACCCTGCATTAAAACCAGAACCCGAAGTTGCTAAGGATCTTGCTGAACTTGTAGAAGGTTTAGTGGGTCCCAGTGGAGTTGCAAAGAGCATAAGAGAACTAAGTGAAAAGCTTCACCGCGAAGAACTTGCTTTTAAGATTGCTGAAAAAATTGTTTACGGTAAGTTTGGCCATATGGATACTCAAACCGCAGCAGAACAAGCTGTTCGTACATCCCTTGCCATACTTACCGAAGGCATCACGGCGGCGCCTCTTCAAGGGGTGGCGAAAGTCTCTATAAAAACAAATTTTGACCGGACGAAATATTTGGCTATTTATTTTGCGGGGCCAATTCGTTCTGCGGGCGGCACAGATCAAGCATTAACGCTGGTGATTGGCGACTTTGTACGTCGCCTTCTAGGCTTAGATCGTTATAAGCCTACAGAGGAAGAAATCAACCGGTTTATTGAAGAAATGCGGCTTTATGAGCGAAACTTAGGTCGATTCCAATACCACGTTACGGATGCGCAGCTTCGAATGGCCATAGAGTCGATGCCTGTTGAAGTGACAGGCACTGAATCTGCTCCAATTGAAGTGCAATCTTTCCGCAATCTGCCAAGAATAGAAACAAACCGCGTTCGCGGCGGCGCATTACGTGTAGTAAATGATGGTGTGATAGGGCGAGCAGCAAAGGTTTTCACCATTGTAAAGAAATTGGGCATCGAGGGCTGGGATTGGCTGCAACATGCAGGTGAAGCGCGGGGCACCGAAGAAGAAAAGAAAAGAACTGCTGGTTTTATGGAGGACATAATTGCTGGGCGTCCTATTTTTTCTTTTCCTTCAAAACTTGGTGGATTTCGTCTCCGTTATGGTCGGGCAAGAAACACCGGTTTGGCTGCCGTTGGAGTACACCCTTTGACGATGATGGTTCTAAACCAGTTCCTCGCTGGAGGTACACAAGTTCGCATAGAGTTGCCTGGTAAAGGCGGAGTGGTTACGCCTGTAGACACCATTGAACCACCCACAGTGTTACTGAAAGACCGATCAGTAACTCGCGTTTCAACACAGAACTTCAGTCGAATAAAAAACAAAATTGATAAGGTTCTTTTTTTAGGTGATATGCTCATTAGCTTCGGCGACTTCTTATACAATAACAAAAAGCTTCGCCCCTCAGGGTATACAGAAGAATGGTGGAGCGAGGAACTAAACTTAGCAATAGCTCAACGCTTCAACGGCAGCTTTGAACAGGCGGCCAGAGTCGCCAACGTTTCAGCACAACGTTTAGAAAGGTTCCTTTTACAACCTTTTTACAACAAACCAACTGCTAGGGAAGCTGTTGCGATAGCCAAAAACCTCCATGTACCTCTTCATCCACATTACAGCTTTTTCTGGTCACATATTACAACTGAGGAATTGCAGGAATTGCGTAAATGGTTACTCGCCTCTAAGATTCACCAAGGAGGTGAACAGGGCTCCAAGATAACTGGTAAACTAGGCACTGCAGTTAAGAGTACTCTGGAACGTTTATGTCTTCCCCACAAAATTGTTGAAAATCAAATAATGATTGAAGGCGACGAAGCTTTTGCCTTGATCACTTGCTTGGGTGTTACCAAATCTGTAGCCGAAATTGACATTACGATTTCTCCCTTGGAAGCGCTAAAAAGCCTTTCAGGCATTATAGTTCGAGCAAAAGCGCCAACCACTATAGGTGCCCGTATGGGTAGGCCTGAGAAAGCAAAAAGGCGTGAAATGAAGCCGCGTGTTCATCTGCTCTTTCCCGTGGGGTTATCAGGTGGTTCACAGCGCAATTTAATTGCGGCGGCGCAGAAAGGACCAATTCATGTAGACTTGGTAAAACGCCGATGCCCAATCTGTCAAAAGCTAACTTTTAGAGTAAAATGTCTTTCATGCCATGTTGAAACAGCTCTCGAGAAAATCTGTCCCCGGTGTGGTGTAAGAATCGACGACGATGTTTGTCCAACTTGCAGAATCCCAACCCGTGGCTTTCAACGACAAAGATTTGACCTGAAAACCATGATTAACGATGCCTGCCACCTATTAGAGGTTAAGCAACCTGAAATTGTCAAAGGAGTGAAAGGCTTATCAAACGAACACAAAGTAGCTGAAATTGTTGAGAAAGGCATTCTTCGCTCAAAAGAAGACCTGTCTGTTTATAAAGATGGAACAATAAGATTTGATGCCACAAACGCTCCGATAACCCATTTTAAACCTATTGAAGTCAAAGTTTCAACAGAAAAGCTTAGGCAACTAGGCTACACAGTGGACTTTCAAGGTAGATCTCTAACTAGTGAAGAACAAATTTGTGAGTTAAAAGTACAAGATATTATTATTCCACAGAAGAGTGCAACGTATTTTGTTCAAGTTGCGAATTTCATTGACCAACTTCTCGAAAAAGTCTACAAAGTTTCCAGCTATTATGATGTGAAGCAAGTTGAAGACTTGGTTGGTCATCTTGTAATTGGTTTGGCGCCTCACACTTCTGTCGGCATTTTAGGGCGCATCGTAGGGTTTACTGATCTTAATGTTTGTTATGCTCATCCTTTATGGCATTCTGCAAAACGGCGCGATTGTGATGGAGACGAAGATGCTTTAATGCTTGCCCTTGATACTTTGTTAAATTTTTCAAGGGAGTATCTGCCTTCCCAAATTGGTGGCATAATGGACGCACCGCTTTTCATTATCCCAATTGTTAATCCAGTGGAAGTGCAGCGGCAGGCACATGAGTTCGACGTCGCTAGCCAGTATCCTTTAGAGTTTTACGAAAAAACGTTAGAGAAGGCATCTCCTTGGAAAGCATCGAATCTTATTGATTTGATTGCACACAAGTTGGGAACCGAAGCGCAGTTTGAAGGATTCGGCTTTACGATTCCCGTTTCAAACGTTAATATGGGAAATCGTGAGAGTACGTATAAGAAGCTTAAGAAGATGACCGACAAGCTACACAGTCAGTTAGCGCTTGCAGAAAAAATCGAGGCCGTAGACGCTAAACGAGTAGCTTTTAAAGTTTTAACTAGCCATTTTCTAAGAGACATCTCTGGAAACCTCCGTGCTTTTTCAACTCAAGGCTTCCGGTGCAAACTCTGCAACAAACGTTTTCGCCGCATACCACTAAAGGGGAAATGCCTGGAATGCGGAGGGCCTTTGTCGTTGACCGTGTATCGCGGCGGAATCGAAAAGTATCTGGATGCTGCACGGCGCCTCATTCAAAAGTACGGTTTACCTAAATACTACCTTCATCGTCTTGCCTTAGTGGAAGAAGAGCTTATTACTCTGTTTGAAGGTAAAAAGCCTCGACAGATAAGCCTTGTTGACTTTGCCTAAACCTTTTTTGCCTGAAATGCAGAAATATAGTTGATAGTGTTATGGCTAAACTAGTTTTTCATCCAAATGCCTACTTGAGTGAAACAAGGAACGTTCAACAGGGATTGGCTTCACGTACTAAAATCCTTAGGATTCTTGAAAGAAAAAGCGCTACTGCAAACATTGTGGCAAAGGAATCTGGATTGAACTACAGCGTGGTTCTTCACCACTTACGGCTTTTGGCAGCCGAGAAAATCGTTTCGCGTAAAACAAGTAAAAAACCTTATTTTTGGAAGTTAACAGGCATAGGACAGCAACGTTTGAAAACCATTTAACTCTTTGTTACTTGGAAAGTACATTTACAGGGTGATGAAAGACATTTTGGGCAGCAGTTGTCGTATTTTCTTAGTGTAGCCTTTTCCAAGTCTATTTTGAGAACGTTAGCCAACGACGCAAGCCAAGCGATGACGTCTGCAAACTCTTCTTCTAAGAGTTTTTTGTCACCGTTTTCCATGGCTTCTCCAAGCTCGTCAACTTCTTCTCTAAGCCATCTGAAGGTTCTGTCTGCTCCTCGTTCGGAATCTCGGTGGAAATAAATGCGTCGCATCATTTTTTGAAACTCTTTTATTGAAATCATAAATGGATCCTCAAACAGTGTTTTCCCAAGATGTTTTCAAAGCAAAGTAGTTAAAGAATTCTGTCCCTTCTTTAGGATGTGGAATACTTTTACTCCCTTTCTTTCTAAATACTGCGAAATAAACTTGCGGTGGCAGTATTTTGGGTTAGTCTCCATGCACATTATACAGACACGTCTTTTTTTTGAGATTTTCACAAGATGCTCTATTCCTTCTTTGAAAGGCTTTGTTCGCATATAGTTCTTATATCCGCCTTTACGATAACCTCCTAATTCCTCACCCAACCAAACATATTTTAGGCTATATTTCTGAAGCCAGCGTTCCATTTGTTTTCGTTTGAAATGCTCAATCTTAGATGTTGGGAACTTCCTTACATCGACTACAACTTCTATGCTATACTCTCGCATTAGTTCAATGAACGTTTGGATTGAACGGTTGCTGTGCCCTATTGTCCATATGCATGTTTCACCTTTCATCTTCTGCAACCTCAATACTTTTTTAGAATAAGATTGATGCTTTCTAGCGGATTTTTATGTATTTGTATGCTTCTGCAGCGTCTTCAAAACAGTAATGCACCTTTTGAAAGTCTTTTCTAAACTCTGCAACATCCTTTTTGACTTTGTTAACGTCTTCTTTTTCGATGATTACGCGTTTCATAAATTCCGCGATTTCAACCATCTCGGATCCTTTCATGCCGAGTCTTGTTATCTCAGAGGTGCCGAGTCTTATGCCGCCCGGGTGCATGAAGTGACGTCCCTCTTTAATGTCCCATGGCAAGAGGTTACGGTTTATTATGATGTTTGCCTTTTCCAACGTTTCTTCTATTGTACCCCCATCCCCTTGCTGCGTCACATCGATGAGAATAACGTGGGACTTGGTGAAACCTTTGTGCTCCGCCAACACCTTAAACCCCCGTTCATACAAAGCCTGCGCCAACATTTTCGCATTCTTAACTACCTGTTCGGCGTATTCCTTCCCAAACTCCAACATTTCAGCGCACGCCACAGTGACGCCCGCTAAGGCATGGAGATGGTGATTGCTAACCATCCCTGGAAACGTGGCTCTCTTTATGGCATCTGCGTACTTGCTCAATGAAAGTACCCCCCCGTGTTGCGGACCGAAGAGGGTTTTATGTGTGCTTAGGCTAACGACGTCAACACCTTCTCGCAGAGGGTCTTGAAATCTTCCGCCTGCAATCAAACCGGCTACGTGGGCAGCGTCATAGCCAACCGTAGCGCCTGCGTCATGAAAAGTTTCAGCTAGTTCTTCAACTGGATGAGGAAAAGGAAACACGCTTGCCCCAAACATCACTAGCTTAGGCGGTTTTCCTTTATCTACTAGTTTTTGCACTCGTTCTTTAGTCTTATCTACATCAACGTTCAGTTCTTTATAATCCAAAGCTAAGTATTGCACATCTAAACCGCTAACTGCACCAGCAGTGCCACCTAGTCGCTTCTTACCCGTCGTAATGTGACCACCACATGGAATCGACAACGCCATCATGACATCGCCAGGCTCCGTGAAAGCCGTGTAAATCACAAGGTTTGCAACCACCCCGGAAATCGGACGGACGTCAACAAACTCTGCATTAAACAATTTCTTCATCAAATCAATACATAAAAGCTCAACTTGGTCTATGTATACACACCCAGCGTAAACACGTTCACCGGGCCATCCCTCAGCGTAACGATGACCGAAATCACTTGCCAAAGCTTCACGCACAGCCGGACTTGACACGTTTTCGCTTGCTATTAATGGAATACTTTCTTGGATCCATTCATGGTGTTTTTTGAGTAGTTTAAATGTTTGGTTATATGATTCGTGGGCAGACAACGATGTGAGCCTCTGTTCTTATGAAAGCTCAGCGCCAACATAAAAGCTTTGAAGCAACAATAAGATATATTAGCTGAGCTTTAATGAATAAAAAGGGACATTAAAGGAGCCTCTTACCATGAGTAGAAGAAAAAAGCGCGAAAGTGGTGCGCCAATGCCGGCGGCAAGTGCTGGCTTGCTAAGATTTTTTGAAGAGGAAACGAAAGGCATACAGATTAAGCCAGAACTTATCGTCGTCCTTTCCATCAGCTTAATAGTTTTATGTATATTAGCTCAGATTTACTATTTAGGGGGACTCTTCTAAGTGCTTCATTCGCGGCTCTTGTGAAGAACCTCAATTCGCTGAACCGAGTTTAAATGGACAAATATTTCGCTTCTTTCCTCTCTGCCTGCAATTTGTGGTATAGGGTTTGCAATAGTCGCGCGGAAAATAACAGCTTCTGCGTTTGAAAGCCAGATTCCAGGCGGTTCGTGGGTTACAGCTACCAATTTTCCCTCAAAACCGTACGCCTGATTTAAAATTACTAGTATTTTTTTACCTACATTTTTCTCCAACATATGAAAGATTGAGAGAGGTGGGATATTAGCTGGCATAAACAGTCTCTACTTTTTATAGCAGTTCCAAGATAAAACTTTATCTCATTTTTATAAGAAAGTTCTTTATGCGAAAACTTCTAGCATGTGGTTGAGAAATTGTTTTCTGAAAGTTTGTTAAATTTAATATTTGAGAAGACACTACTTTTGGGGGCTTATATGGAGTAACGATCTGATTGGCTTCTAATAAGAGCTTAAAGCATTCAATTGAAAGAGTAGTCAAACACTATTCTTCACTATTTGTTTTGCCATCTCACCGAAAAATTGCTTTTTTCACTTTTCTTTTATGTATAATAGGCGGTACCATAACCGTTTTTTTGCTTAATCCTTCACTAGTTTTAGCTTTGCAGTTTAGCTTACTTCTCTTCATATTGTCAACAGTCTCTGATTTAATTATAAGGCAAGTTTTCATGAAATCCGATCCAGTTTATAACGCAAGACGTTGCTCTGCGCTTTCTATGTTCTCCATTATATTATGGTTTGGTTTTCTCTTGTGCGGTTCCTTACTAACTCTTTTTTTCAATTCTTGGAGTTTTTGGATTGACCTTTTTTCATTCGGTTTTGCTGCTGTTTGTGTTCTTCGTTTAATCGTGTTTTCTTCAACTTCTTTTTCATCTTATTGGCGGGTAGTGACATCGTCTTTAGTGCAGCCTATTATTTGTCTACTTCCAATGTTTTACGTGTCCCATTTTATGAGTTATCCTTTTGACAGCGCCTTAATGGCATATTTTCTCTTTTCTATCCCGGCGTCGATCCTTACCGCGTTTATTTTCATCAGTTCAGTGAATAATGTAGGCGCTGAGTCTCTTGAGATACCTACGACTTCCATTTTGAAGGCTTTCCTTGCTAACTGGATGGAAAATTTAAAGGCCCCCCTTGAGAGGCTTTTTGAAAGCTTTGGAAAGGAAAAAACTGTCGACTTTTCTCTTCTAGCCTTCGAAACGGAGAACAACGCCAAACCTATGATTGTCGTGTCTTCTTTTCATCCTGGGCCCTTTAACAACGTCGGAAGCAGTCTTCTTCCATTTATGATCCAAGAAGCCTTGGAGAAGAAGATACACTCTGTTGTTGCAGTGCCCCACGGCTTGTTTGGACACGAGTTTGATCTTTCGTCCCAGAAGCAAAACCAAAAAGTGTTGAGGAGTATATTGGAGGCAACTAATTTCATCAAGTTTGCCAAGAAGGCGACGCAGTTCGTAAGAACACAGAAGGATGTTGCAGGTGCGAGTTGTCAGATTTTTTGGAACTGTGCAGTTCTCACCTTGACTTTGGCACCTGAAACAACTGAGGATTTTCCACATGGGATAGGTGATTTTATTCTTGAAGAAGCAGCAAAACTCGGGTTGGCTCATGTGATAATAATTAATGCCCATAACAGTATCAACGGCCCCTTTGATGTAAGTAGGGCTGTGGAGCCTTTGAAAGAAGCTGCTCTGGACGTTTTAAAAAAGGCTTCAAATCTAAAGCTTTCTTCTTTTGAAGTTGGAGCGGCAAAGGTGGTGCCAAAAGAGTTCAGCTTTGAGGATGGAATGGGGCCTGGCGGGATATCCGCCTTAGTTTTTAGAGTGGACGGACAGACCTGTGCTTACATCACTGTTGACGGTAATAACATGATTTCAGGTTTGAGAGAAAAAGTTCTTGATGCTCTAAAAGAGTTAGGTGTCGATGAAGGAGAGGTTCTTACTACGGATACGCATGTCGTAAACGCGATAATCATGACCGCTCGTGGATATCATCCTTTAGGCGAGGTAATCCCCCATGAAAAACTGATTAACTACATCAAGCATGCAGTAAGAGAGGCGTTAAGCAATCTGAGACCTGCATCGGTTGCATGGCGTTTAGGCGAGGTTGCTAACGTGAAGGTTATTGGAGAAAAACAGATAGAAGAAATGTCGCTTCTGGCAGATAGAGCATTGCAACGGGCTAAGGAAACAGCAGTTCCCTTATTCGCAGCTGTGGGTTTGCTTTTAGCAGTGTTGCTCATTATTTTTTAGTTTTTTCTATGTTTTGTACATTTTTTAAGCAGTTTGTTCCAGCGTTTGTCAATTATTTTCTGAAGTTCATCAATTACATATTCGAATTTTGGTTTAAATAGGTGTCCAAAACGGCGCTGCGTCTTTAAATATTCCCTAATAGGTTTCTTGCGTTCAGGTTTTAAAGCTATAATCTTGCTTTGAGGAGACAAAGCATATTCGCCGTTCACTGCTTCCCATAACGGAAATATGCAAGTTTCCACCGCTAAACGAGCAATTTCTATAGTTTTGCTTGTGTTGTAGCGCCAGCCTCGGGGGCAAGGTGCGAAGACATGTAGGAAAGCTGGGCCTTCTACTTCTAAGCCCTTTCGTGTTTTCATGAGCAAGTCTTGCCAATAAGCAATTGAAGCCGTGGCTACGTAGGGAATTTCATGAGCAACTATGATGTCTGCTATGGGTTTCTTGAACTGAGGTTTTCCAGGAATTACTTTACCTGCAGGTGATGTGGTAGTTGAGGCGCCGTGGGGAGTGCCTCCGCTTCGTTGTATGCCTGTGTTCATATAGGCTTCGTTGTCGTAAAGAACATATAGAAAGTCGTGGCCTCTTTCCACCGCCCCAGACAATGCTTGAATTCCAATGTCGAAAGTGCCTCCGTCGCCGGCAAAGGCTATCACATCAATGTTTTCATGAAGCTTCCCTTTCCTTTTCATTGCTTTTAAGGCGGCTTCTATGCCTGATGCATTAGCTGCGGCGTTTTCAAAGGCTGTGTGGATCCAAGGGATTTTCCATGCAGTATAGGGATATATCGTTGAAACGACTTCCATGCATCCTGTTGCGTTTGTGACTATTGTGGGCCCACGTGTGGCTTTCATTATCTGCCGTAAAGCAACGGCTGGACCGCATCCTGCACATGCTCGATGTCCTGATGTGAAGAGTTCTGGTTTTTCCACGATTTCTTTTGCAGTGAATCTCCAAGGGGTTGCTATCATCCTATCGCCTCCTATTCTCGCACTCCTGCAAACTGCACATAATCTTTCACCTGCTTTTTCTCGAGGATTTTCTGCAAGTCTTCATAAATACATCGTATGATGTTTTGGGGCATATCCCTTCCCCCAAGACCGTATATATAATTTACAACATATGGATGTGATTTGGCGTCATAGAGGACATGGCGGATTTCATGGAATATCGGTCCCCCATGCCCACCGAAGCTGTTGCTTCGGTCCATTACCGCTACTGCTTTTACGTTTTCTAACGCCTTCACAATATCTGTTACTGGAAGGGGCCTGAAGGTGCGAAGACGTAAGGTTCCTGCTTTTATTCCTTTAGCGCGAAGCTGGTCTACAGTGGTTTTGGTGGTACCTGCGGTTGAGCCGACACATACTGTTGCGACGTCAGCATCTTCAAGACAGTAAGCGTCAACAAGACCATTTCCATATTTGCGCCCGCTTATTTCGGCGTATTCGTTATGGATTTGTTTAATTATTTGCGGCGCTTTTCGCATCGCTTCTTCTTGTTGTCTCTTATGTTCAAAATAGTAATCGTAAAGGTCTAAAGGACCCATCGTTATTGGATTGTTTGGGTCCAATTTGAAGGACACTTTTTTGCCTTCGTGGTTCATTACTAAGGGGATTTGTCGGTTGCCAACAAACTTTCGCACAGTTTCCTCTGGTAATATTTTGACGTTTTCTAGAGTGTGGCTGAGGAAGAATGCATCGAGGCATACCATAACTGGGAGAAGCAAGTCTGGGTGTTCGGCTATTCTAAAGGCTTGAATAATCGAATCGTAGGCTTCTTGCGAGTTTTCCACGTAAATTTGTATCCAGCTGCTGTCTCTCTCCACCATGCTATCTGAGTGGTCACAGTGAATGTTTATCGGCGCAGACAAAGCCCGATTTGTGATAGCCATCACTACGGGTGCTCTACAGCCCGATGTAACGTAGAGTATTTCATGCATTAAGGCCAGACCTGCTGACGCTGAAGCTGTGAAGGTTCGTGCTCCTGTGGCAGAAGCAGCTAAGCATGCACTGAGGACGCTGTGTTCTGATTCTGTGCAGACAAATTCGGTATCTACTTCTCCGTTAGCCACGTATTCACTGAACTTTTCCACGATTATTGTTTGCGGTGTTATAGGGTATGCTGCTACTACATCCACATCTGACTGTTTAACGGCGAGAGCAACTGCTTCGTCACCATTTAGTGCAAGAACTTTTTGTTGAATAGCTGCCATCTCCTAAGCTTCTCCTTCTCTAACCATTTTTATTGCGTCTACAGGACATTCGTTGGCACATATGCCGCAGCCTTTACAGAAATCATAATCAAACTCGATGTCTTCTGCGGTTTTATTCCATGTTATGGCTGAGTCAGGGCAAATCATGGGGCATAGTAAACATTTGGTGCATTTTTCTGGGTCACGGATTGGTTTGAAGGTTCTCCAGTCGCCTGTAGGATATTCTGTGGCTGGTTTCCAACAAACTCCAGCTATCGGAATTTCTTTCCAGCCCTTCAGTTCTTGCCTCATCCTGTTTTCGCCTCCCTATACGCCTCTCTTATTACAACAATATTTCTGTCAGCTAATTCTTGTCGAAACCGGTTTCGGATAGCCTTTTCAATGCTTTCTAAGTTTATCAATGACGTTGCACGAGTGACAGCACCGATCATGGCAGTGTTTGTGATGGGGACATTTAATGTTTTGATGGCAATGTCAGTTGCTGGAACGGTCCAAACTTTTTGAGATGCAAGATTCAGTCTTTTTCTTACCTCTACAGGACTTTCTTGGGTGTTAACGACCAGTACTCCGTCTTCAGTGAGGCCGTCAGTTACTTTAACTGTTTTCAGGAGTGTTGGATCAAGCACTACAGCTACATTTGGGTTGTAGACCGAGCAGTGAAGTTTTATGGATTCGTTGCTGATTCGCGTGTAGGCTGCCAAAGGAGCACCCATGCGTTCGGGACCGAACTCGGGGAATGACTGAACATGTTTTCCCTCAAGAATTGCAGCTTTAGCCAGAAGTTCGCTTGCTGTCCATGCACCTTGTCCACCTCTGCCATGCCAACGTATTTCTTGAAACTGTGCCATTTAATGTTCCTCGAACCTTTCATTCTACATTTGAACCGTTAAATATACACATTTCCCCTGAACTTTACAAAACAATCTAGAAAACAATTGAAAGAAGATTTAAAGAGTTAATTCACAAGAACCTTATGCATACGCAATGAAATTCTTTCATAAATACTCTTAAGTCACTAATTTCCACTGTTCTTGCGAAACACTTTTCCCTTTCTAATGGCACTTGTTACTTCTCAAAAGGGACCCTACAATAAACGAAACAAGTGTGTGCAAGTATTAGACTGTGATTAAAGGGTGTAAAGCAAAATGGGTAAAATTGTAGTCGATGAAAATGCGTGTAAGGGTTGTGCGTTGTGCGTCAACGCCTGTCCACTTCACCTCATACGTATATCCCAGCGAATCAACATCAAAGGGTACTATCCTGCCGAGTTCATTGATACGGGGGGAAAATGCACCGGTTGCACTTTATGCGCCATAACATGCCCCGATGTTGCCATAGAAGTTTACCGAGAGAAAAAGGGATCTGGAGAAAAGAAATGATGGAAAAAAAGTTTATGACTGGAAACGAAGCGATCGCTGAAGCAGCGGTTCAAGCTGGTTGCCGCTACTTTTTCGGTTATCCCATAACTCCTCAAAGTGAAATTCCAGAATACATGTCAAAACGTCTTCCTGAAATTGGGGGAGTTTACCTTCAAGCGGAAAGCGAGGTAGCTGCGATTAACATGCTTTTCGGAGCAGCTGGCGCTGGTGCAAGGGTGATGACGTCTTCTTCAAGTCCTGGAATCAGCTTAATGCAGGAAGGGATTTCATACATTGCTGGTGCTCAGCTTCCTTGCGTAATAGTCAATATTATGCGCGGGGGGCCCGGACTGGGTGGTATACAGCCTTCACAATCTGACTACTTTCAAGCAACTAAAGGCGGAGGCCACGGTGACTATCACCTGCTTGTGCTTGCACCTCACACCGTGCAAGAAGCAGTCTCGCTTACAATGGAAGCCTTTGACCTTGCTGATAAGTATCGAAATCCTGTAATGATTTTGGGCGACGGCTATCTGGGTCAAATGATGGAACCCGTCGAATTTAAACAGACAGCATCTTCGAAGCTTCCTCCAAAGAAATGGGCCCTAACAGGTGCAAAAGGAAGACCTCCAAACTTGATCAAGAGTCTCTACCTTGACCCTGAAACTTTAGAAAAACACAATTTGGAAATAAATCGCAAAATTCAGGAAATGATTAAAAACGAAGTGCGTGTTGAAACTTATCGAACCGATGACGCTGAGGTTATCATTGCTGCTTACGGGATGGTTGCAAGAATTGCCAAAACTGCTATCAAAGTTCTACGCGAAAAAAGTATTAAGGTGGGAATGGTGAGGCCAATTACTGTTTTTCCCTTCCCATACCAGACTTTCGAAAAAATAGCTGATAGAGCGAACAAGTTTCTGGTGGTTGAGATGAGTCTTGGACAGATGGTTGAAGACGTTAAACTTGCGGTGTGCGGTAAAGCTCAAATTTGCTTCTATGGGCGAACTGGAGGCGTGGTTCCAACCTATGATGAAATAGTTGCTGAAATAGAAAAACTCGTAGAGGAGGCACCTTGAAAATGCAAGTAGAGCTCGAAAAAGTTTTCGAAAGACCAAAAACACTGCGCCCAGTAGCAACGCACTATTGTCCTGGCTGTGGCCATGGAATTGTCCAGCGTCTTGTAGCGGAAATAATAGATGAGTTGGGAATTAGGGAAAGAACTGTTGGGGTTGCACCTGTAGGGTGTTCAGTTCTTCTCTACAATTATCTTGACATTGATATGTATGAAGCCGCGCATGGTCGTGCGCCAGCTGTGGCAACTGGCTGTAAGCGAGTTCGCCCCGAACTGATTGTGTTTACTTACCAAGGTGACGGAGACTTTGCTTCTATAGGGGCTGCGGAAGCAGTTCATGTAGCCGCTCGTGGAGAAAAAATCACGACAATTTTCATCAACAACGCAATCTATGGGATGACTGGTGGACAAATGGCGCCTACTACACTTATCGGTCAGAAAACCACAACTTCTCCCTTGGGGCGGATTCCAGAGCAAGCTGGCTTTCCAATCAGGATGGCTGAGATGCTTGCAACGCTAGATGGTGCGACGTACATTGCAAGGGTGAGCGTGAGTACGCCTAAATACATTTTGCAAGCCAAAAAAGTCATAAAGAAGGCTTTTGAAACGCAGACAAAGGGTTTAGGCTATTCTATGGTGGAAGTCCTATCACAATGTCCAACAGACTGGCATATGACTCCCCTAGAGGCAACAAGATGGGTTGAAGAAAAAATGATGCCTTATTACCCATTAGGTGAGTTCAAAGTTCCAAAGGAGAGTTGACGTTTGGAGAAAACGATTGAAAAACCACTTTATGCAAATGTCATAATGGCTGGTTTCGGCGGTCAAGGATTAATGTTTATTGGAAAACTTTTGGCATACAGCGCCATGAAAACTGGAAAACATGTCACATGGATACCCTCCTATGGTCCAGAGATGCGTGGAGGAACTGCCAACTGTACAGTTGTCATCTCAGAAGAAGAAATAGGATCGCCAGTTATAACCTCGCCTCAAGCATTGATAATTTTGAATAACCCCTCTTTAGAAGCCTTCGAACAGCGACTGCAAACTCGTGGACTGTTATTTCTCAACAGTTCACTAATAAACCGTCCAGTTACAAGAAAAGACATTAAAGTTATAGCGATACCAGCAAACGACATTGCAGCAGCAGTCGGCGAAAAAAGAACAGCTAACATGGTAATGCTTGGAGCTTATGTAGCACGGACAAAAGTTGTGTCTAAAGAAAGCGTTTTCGAGGGTTTAAAAGAATTCTTCAGGGAGAAAATTCAATTTCTCGATGTGAACATGCAAGCCTTTAAAAAAGGAATGGACTACGGCAAACACTAGAAGGATGCATAAAAAGCAAGTTTTGTCTGTTAGATGTGAGACATAGGAAAACTATAAGAGTATCCAAGTGAACTTTATAGGGCACTATACAATATCTTGAGTACAGGTGCTCTCATTTGCCATCATGGTCCTCAAGTAACTTGAGGAGGTAGAAAATGTGACAGAAGAAGAAAAAACCGCAAAACCAGAACCAGAAAAAAAAGAGAAACCTGAAGAGGTGGTAAAGACGAACGAAAACGTTGTCCTCATCGGCCGAAAACCAGTGATGAACTATGTGGTTGCCTGCCTCACCTTCTTCAACTCAGGTGAGAAAAGCATCTGTGTCAAAGCCAGAGGACGGGCAATCAGCAGGGCCGTCGACACTGTGGAACTTTTGCGACGTGCCTTCGTCAAAGACTTGGAGCTGAAGAACATCGCCATCGGCACCGAAGAGGTACAGAGAGAAGAGGGAAGAAAGAGCAACGTCTCAA